>PKTQ01000411.1 GCA_002869085.1 Hyphomicrobiales bacterium
GAACACCCCGGCCCGGGCCAGATTCTCCAGCGAGCGCTTGTTCACATGGCGCGGATTGAGCCGCGCCGCCAGGTCCGGCAGATCCTTATACAGCCCCTTGTTCTCCCGCGAATCGACGATCGACTGCGCCGCCGCCCGCCCCACATTGCGGATCGCCGCCAGAGCGTAGAAAATCTTGCCTTCATGCACGGTGAACTCAGTGCCCGAGCGATTGGCGTCCGGCGGCATCACCTCGATGCCGAGCCGCTCGGCCTCCTGCCGGAACATCGACAATTTGTCCGTATTGGCCATGTCCAGTGTCATGGAGGCGGCCAGGAACTCCACCGGATGATTGGCTTTCAGCCAGGCGGTCTGATAGGCCACCAGCGCATAGGCCGCCGAATGGCTCTTGTTGAAGCCGTAACCGGCGAATTTGTCCACCAGGTCGAAAATATATTCCGCCCGCGCCGATTTGACCCCATTGGCCACCGCGCCTGAAACGAAGCGCGCCCGCTGCGCCTCCATCTCCGATTTGATCTTCTTGCCCATGGCGCGGCGCAGCAGATCCGCCTCGCCCAGCGAATAGCCGGACAGCACCTGGGCGATCTGCATCACCTGTTCCTGATAGATGATCACCCCATAGGTGTCGGCCACCACCGGCTTGATCATCTCATGCAGTTCTTCAGGCTGCTCCTGCCCGTGCTTGCAGGCCAGATATTTGGGGATATTCTCCATCGGCCCGGGCCGGAACAGCGCCACGATGGCGATCAGGTCCTCGAACACTGTCGGCACCGCCTTGCGCATCAGGTCGCGCATGCCGGCGCTTTCAAACTGGAACACCCCCACCGTGTCGCCGCGCGCCAGCATCTCATAGGTGGGCGGATCGACGAACGGGATGCGCGCAGGCTCCACCTCGACCCCGCGCAGACGCAATAGCTGGCAGGCCTTGTCGATCACCGTCAGGGTCTTCAGCCCCAGAAAGTCGAATTTGACCAGCCCCGCCGGCTCAACCCATTTCATGTTGAACTGGGTCACCGGCATGCTGGAGCGCGGATCGCGATAGAGCGGAATGGTCTCGGCCAGCGGCCGATCGCCGATCACCAGCCCGGCCGCATGGGTCGAGGCATGGCGGTAGAGCCCTTCCAATTTCACCCCGATTTCCAGCAGCCGCGCCACGGTTTCGTCCTCGGCGCGCGCCTCGCGCAGGCGCGGCTCGCCCTCGATGGCCTGTGGCAGGGTGACCGGATTGGCCGGATTATTGGGCACCATCTTGCACAGGCTGTCGACCTTGCCATAGGGGATCTGCAGCACCCGGCCCACATCGCGCAGCACCGCCCGCGCCTGCAGCTTACCGAAGGTGATGATCTGCGCCACCTGGTCATGGCCGTATTTTTCCTGCACATAGACGAACACCTCGTCGCGCCGCTCCTGGCAGAAATCGATGTCGAAATCCGGCATCGACACCCGTTCCGGGTTCAAGAAGCGCTCGAACAGCAGGCCGAAGCGCAGCGGATCAAGATCGGTGATGGTCAGCGCCCAGGCCACCACCGAACCGGCGCCGGAGCCGCGCCCCGGCCCGACCGGTATCCCCTGTTCCTTCGACCATTTGATGAAGTCGGCCACGATGAGGAAATAGCCGGGAAAATCCATATTCTCGATAATATCGAGCTCATGCTCGAGCTGGGCCTGATAATCCTCCTCGGTTTTGCCCTCGGCGCAGCCATGCACCTCCAGCCGCTGGGCCAGCCCGGCCCGGGCCTGGCGCCGCATCTCCGCCGCCTCGTCCGGAACATCGAAACGCGGCAGGGTCGGCCGCTCGACCACCCGCGGCCGGAACGAACAGCGCGCCGCGATCTCGGTGGTATTGGCAATCGCCTCGGGCAGGTCCGAAAACAGCGCCGTCATCTCCTCGGCCGATTTGAAATAATGCTGCTCGCTGAGGCGCCGCCGCTCGCTCTGGGCCACCACCGCCCCCTGGGCGATGCAGATCAGCGCATCATGGGCCTCATAATCCGATGCCTGCTCGAAATAGGCCTGATTGGTGGCCACCAGCGGCAGATCCATATCATAGGCCAGATCGATCAGCCCGGGCTCGGCCGCCTGCTCGTCCTCAACGCCATGGCGCTGCAGCTCCACATAGAGCCGGTCGCCGAAAATCAGCTTCAGTTCGGACATCAGCGCTGCCGCCTGGTCGGGCTGCTTGTTGACCAGCGCCTCATTCACCGGCCCCTCGGGGCCGCCGGTGAGCGCGATCAGCCCCTCGCTGTGCTCGCGCAGGAGATCAATCCCCACATGCGGCGCCAGTCCCGGCTCCACATCGAGAAAAGCCGCGCTGCTCAGCTTCATCAGACCGGCATAACCGGCCGCGTTCTGCGCCAACAGCGCCAGGGACGCATAGCCTTCGAGCCCGCGCGGCCTGTTCTGGCCCGGCCCCTCGCGTCCGCCGAAATCCACCGCCAGCGTGCAGCCGATGATCGGCTGCACCCCGGCCTTGGCCATCGATTCGGAAAATTCGAGCGCCCCGAACAGATTGTTGCGATCGACGATCGCCAGCGCCGGCATCTCCTGCTGCTGACACAATTTCACCAGCCGCGCCGGTTTCAGCGCCCCTTCAAGCAGCGAATAGGCCGAATGCACCCGCAAATGAATGAAACCCGCCGATGCCGCCGCGGCCAGATGCGCCGCCGGGCTCGTCTCATCCGGATGCTCGCCGCCCTGCCCTGTCATGATCCTGCCATCCTGCCCTGTTGCGCCGCCCTGCCCGGCAGGCCGTGAACCGGCCTTCGCGGCCGGCGGTCCAGTCTATGGCGCGCCGCCCCGGACCGCAATCCCGCCCGGGGCGGATGTGAATAAGCCCGGCTTTTCCGCCCGGCCGGCGCGAGGCCTTCTTAACCGGCGCCGCCAAGCACGCAGATCCACACCATCACCATGGCGCCAAACAGGGTGAGAGCGGAAAACTCCGCGATATCTTTGAGATAAACCTTCATGCTCAAATCCTCCTGACCTGATAATGTTCTTGTTTTGTTCTTTTGTCAAGTCATGATTTTCAAGCGCCTTGCGGCGGCGGCAGGCGCGGGGTTGGTGTTGGGGAATGGCGATGGGCCGGGCAACAGCCGAACAAAAAAAAGCAAGGCACGAGCCCTGCTTTTTGAAAGGTCTTATTATTGTTTTTACCAGATCGGGTTTTGGCGCCCGAAGTGAGGGGACCTCTTTAATTATTGAACCAGAAGCTAAAGCTGTTTCAAACCTCGTTTCTCCCAGCGACCGGACCGGATCATCGCCCCTTCGCGCCGCGCTGTGCGGCACTGGGAAGGTCATGTCCTGCCTTCTCTTTATGTGCGACATAATAGCGCATGCGATATGGCTTGTCACTTGAAATCATGCATAACTGTTAATTGCACATGAAACTAATGTGATTATGGTGGTCATCTTTTCGGAAAAAGCTTGAATTTTCACTCCATTTGCGGTTTCACTCACCCCCATCGCCGCGAGATCCATCCATCCACTCATCCAAGGGGCCGTCCATGCGGTTATCTCAATATTTTCTGCCCATCCTCCGGGAAAATCCCAAGGAAGCCGAGATCGTCTCTCATCGCCTGATGCTGCGCGCCGGCATGGTCCGCCAGTCCAGCGCCGGCATCTATTCCTGGCTGCCGCTCGGCCACAAGGTGCTGATGAACATTCAGCGCATCGTCGAGGAGGAGCAGGACCGCGCCGGCGCCATCCAGATGCTGATGCCGACCATCCAGTCCGCCGATCTGTGGCGCGCCTCGGGGCGCTATGACGATTATGGCAAGGAAATGCTGCGCATTACCGACCGCCATGGCCGCGACATGCTCTATGGCCCCACCAATGAGGAGCAGATCACCGAGATTTTCCGCAATTCGGTCAAGTCCTATAAGGATCTGCCGCGTAATCTCTATCATATCCAATGGAAATTCCGCGACGAGATCCGCCCCCGTTTCGGCGTGATGCGCGGCCGCGAATTCCTGATGAAGGATGCCTATTCCTTCGACCTCACCGCCAAGGACGGCCGCCATTCCTATCAGAAGATGTTCGCCGCATATTTGCGCACCTATGAGCGCATGGGCCTCAAGGCCATCCCCATGGCGGCCGAAAC
This sequence comes from Hyphomicrobiales bacterium, assembly GCA_002869085.1. GTDB lineage: Bacteria > Pseudomonadota > Alphaproteobacteria > Rhizobiales > BM303 > BM303. Next base: position 4,100 of record PKTQ01000411.1, read on the forward strand.
CGGCCCCATCGGCGGCGATATGAGCCATGAGTTTATCATTCTCGCCGACACCGGCGAATCGGAAGTGTTCTGCCATCGCGATCTGATCGAAATGCAGGCGCCGCCCGCCGATCTCGATTTCAACGCCGATCTCACCCCGCTGGTGTCGCGCTGGACCGACAAATACGCCGCCACCATCGAAATGCATGAGCCGGAGCGTTTCGAGCGCGAGGTGCCCGAGGACAAACGCATCGCCGCCCGCGGCATCGAGGTCGGGCATATCTTCTTCTTCGGCGACAAATATTCCGATCCCATGGGCTGCCGGGTCCAGGGCCCGGACGGCGCCCAGCTCACCGTTCAGAGCGGCTCTTACGGCATTGGGGTCTCGCGCCTCGCCGGCGCCATCATCGAGGCCTCCCATGACGAGGACGGCATTATCTGGCCAGAATCAGTCGCACCGTTCAAAGTGGGGCTGATCAATCTGAAAGCCGGGGATGCCGGCACCGATGGCGCTTGTGAGGATCTCTATGGCAAATTACAAAAGGCGGGCATAGAGGTGTTGTATGACGACACCTCCGAGCGCGCCGGCGCCAAATTCTCCACCATGGACCTGATCGGCCTGCCCTGGCAGTTGGTGATCGGCCCGCGCGGCGTCAAGAACGGCGAGGCTGAGATCAAGAACCGCCGCACCGGCGAGAAGCAAAGCCTGAGTTTCGAGGAAAGCCTGAACCTGCTCACCGCACCGGCTCAAGGCTGACACCATGGAAAACGCCTCCCCCCGCCCCCTCTCCCGCTTCGAATGGACCATCGCGCTCCGTTATCTGCGGGCAAGGCGCAAGGAAGGCTTCATCTCGGTCATTGCCGGGTTTTCCTTTCTCGGCATCACCCTTGGTGTGGCGACCCTGATCATCGTGATGGCGGTGATGAACGGCTTTCGCTCCGATCTGATTGACAAGATCCTCGGCGTCAACGGCCATATGATGATCCATTCCCTCGGCGGCCCCTTCACCGGTTTTGACGATGTGACCGCCCGCCTCAAGAACATCAAGGGGCTGAAGAGCATTACCCCGATGATCGAGGGCCAGGTGCTGACCGCCGGGCGCTCGGCCAGTTCCGGGGCTCTCGCCCGCGGCATGCGCGAGGCCGATCTGCGCCGCTATGCCGCCATTGCCGAGAATGTGCGCCAGGGCACCCTTGACGGCTTCGACGAGGGCACCGGCGTCGCCATCGGCTCGCGCCTCGCCGCCACGCTGGGGGTCGAGCCCGGCAAACAGATCACCCTGGTCTCGCCGCGCGGCGCGGTGACCCCGTTCGGCACCTCGCCCCGCATCAAGGCCTATAAGGTGGCGGCGGTGTTCGAAATCGGCATGTCCCAGTTCGATTCCAGCCTGGTGTTCATGCCGCTGAAGGAGGCCCAGGCCTATTTCAACAAAAAGGACGCCGTGACCGCGCTTGAAGTGATGGTCGATGACCCGGAGCGCATGGACGATTACCGCGCTCTGGTGGAGCAGGCCGCCCAGAAGGCGATCTATATCACCGACTGGCGCCAGTCCAACAAGACCTTCTTCGGCGCCCTGCAGGTCGAGCGCAATGTGATGTTCATCATCCTCACCCTGATCATCCTGGTGGCGGCGCTGAATATCATTTCCGGCCTGATCATGCTGGTGAAGGACAAGAGCAGCAATATCGCCATTCTGCGCACCATGGGCGCCACCCGCGGCGCAATCATGCGCATTTTCGTCATCACCGGCGCCAGCATCGGCGTGGTCGGCACTCTGGCCGGGCTGTTTCTGGGCACGGTCTTTTGCTGGAACATCGAATCGGTGCGCCAGTTCATCTCCTATCTCACCGGCACCGAGCTGTTCTCGCCCGAGCTTTATTATCTCAGCACCATGCCGGCCGAGATGAACCCCGGCGAGATCATCACCGTCGTGGTGCTCTCGCTCAGCCTGTCCTTTCTCGCCACGCTTTATCCCTCCTGGCGGGCGGCGCGGCTCGACCCGGTCGAGGCTCTGAGATACGAATGATCAAGTTCCAGACCATAAAGACCCGGCCGGTCCTGCGCCTCGAGGGCATCAGCCGCATCTATCACCAGGGCGAGAAGGAACTGGTGGTGTTCCGCGATCTGAGCCTGGAGGTGTTCCCCGGCGAGCTGGTGGCGCTGGTTGGCCCGTCCGGCGCCGGCAAGTCCTCATTGCTGCACATTGCCGGCCTGCTGGAAGACCCGGATGACGGCGATATCGTCATTGACGGCCAGGGCTGCATCGAAATGGACGACAGCGCCCGCACGGCTCTGCGCCGCACCGATATCGGCTTCATCTATCAGTTTCATCATCTGCTGCCGGAATTCACCGCCCTGGAGAATATCGTCATCCCGCAGCTTATCAACGGCCTCGGCCGCACCGAGGCCGAGGAGCGCGGCCATCAATTGCTGGCCATGCTCGGCATTGACGAGCGCGCCGATCATCGCCCGGCCGAGCTTTCCGGCGGCGAACAGCAGCGTGTCGCCATTGCCCGCGCCGTGGCCAACGGCCCCAAGCTGCTGCTGGCCGACGAGCCCACCGGCAATCTCGACCCGGCTACCTCGGCCCGGGTCTACCGGCAATTGGTCGAACTGGCGCGCCAGGCCGGCCTGTCGGCGATCATCGCCACCCACAATCTGGAACTGGCCGCCAAGATGGACCGCCAGCTCACCCTCGACAACGGCAAGCTGGTCGACACCAGCTGTTAAGCGCCGGCGCGGACGCAACAGCCGCGCCGCTCACGGATATCGGCAACCTATTTGGTCAGGGCCGTGAACACGCCGTCCCAATCCTCGCCCGGCGGATTTTCCCGATATTCCTCGATCCGCGCGCAGTAGATGCGGTAAAATTCGGCGGTGCGTTCATCGGCATGCTCGAGGCAGCGCTCGATATCGCGCAGCGCCTCGTCCCAGAGCCGCTCACGATAGCTTTCGATCATCTGCCCATGCGCTTGCGCCAGGCGGCGGAATTCATCGCTGCCGGCATAATCCTCGCCCCCGACCAGCGCATAGAGGTTGACAGGCTGCTCGCGCCCCTTGACCCGCACCTTGTCCACCTCGAGCAGGGCCAGCCCGGCGCATTTGGCGGCGGTGCTCTGGGCCATCAGAATATCGACGCCATAGATCCGCGTCAGCCCTTCGAGCCGCGAGGCGATATTCACCGTATCGCCGATCACCGAATAATCGAACCGGTTTTCCGTGCCCATATTGCCGACGCTGGACGGGCCGGAACATAGGCCGACGCCCAGCCTTATCTTGATGAATTCGCGCCCATCCTCGCGCGCCTGGTGGCTGAGATCCGCATTGAGGCCGACCAGCCGCTTCTGCATGTCGATCGCCGCCAGCGCCGCATTGCGCGGATGATCGGGGTCGTCGAGCGGCGCATTCCAGAACGCCATCACCGCATCGCCCATATATTTATCAATGGTGCCCTGATGATTCAGGATCGACTCGCTGATCGGCGACAGCACCTTGTTGATCAGGGTGATCAGCTCATGCGAGTTGAGCCCCTCGGCGATGCCGGTAAAGCCGCGCACATCCGAGAACATCATGGTGATTTCCCGCAATTCCCCGCCCAGCACCAGCCGGTCCGGATTGGCCGAGAGCTGCTCCACCAGATTCGGCGCCAGATAGTGCGAAAAGGCCGAGCGCACCCGCTTGCGCTCGATATCGCTGTGCAGGAACACGATGGCGCTGCCGATCAGATAAACCATCAGCGCCGCCAGCGAGGGATAGACCGGGTCCGAAAGCCAGCCCCATTTCACGAACAGCCCATAGGAAATGCCCAGCATGATGCTGATCAGCACTCCGCCGGCCACCGCCGACCACGCCGCGCCGATGCGCGGCAGCAGCAGAATCATCAGCAGCGCCACCACGCTCACATAGAGAATCTCGACCCCCAGCGCATAGTCCGGCCGGTAGAGGAACCGCCCCTCGATCACCTGTTCAATGGCCTGGGCGTGAATGTCGATGCCCGGCACCGCCGCCTCGAGCGGCGTGGCGCGCATATCAAAAAGCCCCGGCGCGCTGGTGCCGATCAGCACGATGCGCCCGGCAAACAGATCGGGCTCGACCTTGTCCTGCAGCACCTTCCAGGCCGGAATATATTTGCTCCGGTCCCAATATCCGAAATGCACCAGCAGCTCGCCCCTGGCATTGGTCGGCAAAATGCCGGCCCCGACGCGCAAGCTGATCACCCCGGTCGGCTTGCCATAGGACTGCTCGCCGCTGGCGCCGGAGGATTTGACGATCAGGGTGCTGGCGTCCTGGGCGATGCGCAGCGCCTCCACCGACAGCGAGGGATAGAGCTGGCCGCCGGCCCGGGCCAGCAGCGGCACCCGGCGCACCACCTGGTCCCGGTCCGGGATCCAGTTGAGAAAGCCGAGCCCCTTCACCCCCTTGTTGATTTCCGGCAGGCTGAACACCGCGCCTGGGAAAAACGGAACGAAGCTCTTAGGGTTATCCCCGGCAAAGGCGAAGGAGGCCTTAGGCTGGGGCAGGTTCTGGCCCGGATTGGTGTTGCGCATCATGAAGCCCATCACCACCCGGCCCTGCCCGATCTCGCGCCCGAAAATGCTGTCATGGCTCTCCATGCCCTTGACAGCTTTTCGCACCTCCGCAAGCCCGTCGCTTTCCGGCCATATCCGCACCGCCTGCTCCGGCGACAGCCGGTCCGGCTCGGGAAACACGAAGTCGATCCCCACCGCTGCGGCGCCGGAGATGCGGATTTTTTCCAGCAGCCGCGCCAATGTGTTGCGCGGCCACGGCCATTGGCCGATCCGCTCCAGGCTGGCATCGTCGATATCGATAATCAGAACCGGCTTATCCGGGCTGGGGCTGCGCGGCGACAGCCTTTGGTAATTGTCGAACACCATCAGCCGCAACTGCTTCAGTAGCGGCGGATCGGCCACCCTGAGCCCGACCACCGCCAGCAGGATCACCAGCATGATCGGCGCATAACCGGCGCGGAGCTTGGCCAATATAGCCCGTAAACCCCGCCCGATTGCCTCTGATTTCATTTAGCCCCGCACGATCAATAATCGGCGCTGGATTGGCCAGTCCCGCGGCCGCCGGTGGGGCCGGTGGAGCCAGCGCCGCCCGAGCCTTCGCCTGGCTGATAATAATGCGAGGGATCCACATAGAACCGCCCGCCCGGGGCCGGAAAGGCGCTGGTGAAAGTGATGCCGGGAACGCGCCCGGTCCACTGCCTCGGCTTGGTTATGGATCCATCGGCGCGCACCACCACATAGAAGCCGGCCTTGTTGACCGGCCGGCAGGCGCCGTCCGCGCAGACAATCATCTTGCCACGCTGCAGAATGAACACCGAGAATTGCCCATCCGATGACATAAAGCCGTCGATCACCGTGCCGCGCACCCCGATGGTCGCCAGCGGTGTCTTGACCTGATAAGCCGCCTTGCGGGCCGAACCGGACACGAAACGGAAGGCGCCTTTCAGCGAATTGATCACGATGCGGCCGGATTTGCGCCTTGGATTATAGACATAGGCATCCAGCCTGATATCGGATTTCTCGCCCAGGGTCAGCAGGGTCTTGTCGATAAACTGAAACTGTGCCTGCGCCTTGTCGCCGGTCGAGATCAACTCATTCTCGAACACACCGTCGCCGCGCCTGAGCGTCACGCTCTTGCCACCGATTTTGCCGGTAACTTCATTCACCACCACGCGGGCGCCGCCAATTGGGGCAGTTTTGGCGGCAAGTTGTGTTGCAGGCAGGCAAAGGGCGAGCGCTGCTATGATCAATCCAAACCGTTTCATGAATACTCCTCCGGGTCATCCCCTCGCGGATTCATGGCCCGCGCTCATGCAAACACATCCCCATGTGAAACTGAGTTGCCGCTATCCCACAGCAAAACGGCGAATCCGTGACAAGGCAACATTATGGCCCAATTCCCGGATCGGCAACAGCGAATCCTGCCGGTAGGCGAATCCGCGCACCCCATGTTATTCTGCCCGCCAGCCGGCCAAAACCCGGATTCGGCAGAGCATTTGGGATCAGGAAAGGACCGCACGCATGGACGCTTCGGAAGCCGTAGCCAAAACGCCAGTCAAGCCGTCCACTGACCTGTCCAGCTATCTGGACTCCATACCGGACGATCTCATCGCTCTGGCCAATGCGCTGCTGTCCCCCTGGACCATCGTGCAAATCGCCCTCATCGCGCTGGGTTACGTGCTGTCGGTAATGCTGCGGCGGGTGCTGGACCCGATGGTCGAAACCCAGCTTCGCAAGATCCGCGAACAACCGAAACTGCTGCGTTTTCTGGTGCTGCTGCGCCAGCGCATTCACTGGATCGTATTTGCCTTCCTGCTCTGGATCATGGCCAATATCATCGGCTCGGTCACCTGGCCCAGCCGCAGCTATTTTTTGTGGATCGGCGCCGACCTGGTGACCGCCTGGGTGGTGATCAGCGTGGCCTCGCGGCTGATCAAAAGCCGCAGCCTCGGCAATATCCTCGCCCTGTCCGCCTGGAGCCTGGCGGCCCTGTTCGCGCTCGGCATGCTGGACAAGGCCTTCACCCTGCTTAACGCCATCGCGATCGACATCGGCGACTTTCACTTCTCGCTGCTGCTGGTGCTGAAAGGCGCCGCCCTGCTCGCCTTTCTGCTCTGGCTGGCCCGGCTGGCAACAGGTTTCGTCGAAACCCGCCTGAAGCGGAGCGAGGATCTCACACCCTCCCTGCAGGTGCTGATCGCCAAGCTGATCAAGGTGGTGTTCGTCCTGTTGGCGGTGGTGGTGTCCCTGTCCTCTATCGGCATCGATTTGACCGCGCTGACCGTGTTGTCCGGCGCCGTCGGCCTCGGCATCGGTTTCGGGCTGCAGAAAGTGGTCTCCAACCTGATCAGCGGCATCATCATCCTGCTCGATAAATCGATCAAGCCGGGCGATGTGATCTCGCTCGGTGGCACTTTCGGCTGGATCACCGGTCTGCGCTCGCGCTATGTCTCGGTGGTCACCCGCGACGGGGTGGAATATCTGATTCCCAACGAGAATTTCGTTACCGAACAGGTGGTCAACTGGTCGTTTTCCAACCGCAATGTGCGCCAGGAAATCAAATTCGGCACCAGCTACCGCAACGACCCGCATCAGGTGCGCCAGATCGCCTGTGAGGCGGTGCTCAGCGTCAACCGGGTGATGAAGGTGCCGCCGCCGGTATGCCACATCATCGAATTCGGCGATTCCTCGGTCAATTACGTGCTGCGCTTCTGGATCCGCGATCCGGAAAAGGGCCTCGCCAATATCAGGGGCGGTGTGTTCCTGGCCATTTGGGATGCCTTCAAGGACAATGGCATCGAAATCCCCTATCCGCATCGCGAGGTGATTCTGCATCAGAGCTCATCGCCGCAACTGCCTGATGAGATTCAGCAAAACCAACCAGAACCGCCGCAAGACCCGGCCGAAAAACTGCCGGCCCAAACCCCCTGACCGAACCCCTTGCAATCTGCCACGCCAGGCGTGGGTGCATTTGATATGAAAGTGCAATTTCCGCCATGTCGATCCTGCGAACATTATTGGGGGCTTCCGTTGTCGTGGTCGGAGCGCGCACATTGGGCGGTGTCATCGGATTTGCCAGCCAGATTTTGATCGCCCGCACCCTCGGCGCCGAAGCGCTTGGCATTTATTTTCTGTCATTCGGTCTCATGACCGTTTTGGCCATCTTTTGCAGCCTGGGCTATCCGTCGGTTCTCACCCGTTTCGTCATCGGCGTGGACACGGACAGCCAAACCGGCAATGCAAGCCGGTTCCTGGCCCAGATACGCCGTGATGTTCTGTTGATGGGCGGATGGAGCATAGCGATCGGCTTTGCCGTCATCGCCCTGCTGCCGGATATGGATTTTCAGTTGCGGCTGTGCCTCGGCATCGCAATCGTGGCCGCGCCGCTTTTCGCCATGGTGGCCATTAACGGCATCCTGGCCAATAGCCATAAGAGATTTCTGCTCGCCCATCTGCCCAATCTGTTTTTCCGCCCGCTTCTGATCCTGCTGCTGATCGCCGTTCTGTGGCTGTTCGACCCCGGATTTGGGGTGGAATATCTGGTGGCCGCCCATGTGATCATCTCGATCGGTTTTCTATATGTTCAAAACCGCCGGATGCAGGATATCTATCGGCAGGTCGCTGACGACAGCGGCGGCGAATGGCACATGGCCGCCGCCCGGCCGGACAAGGCCACGCGATGGAAATGGCGCACCCATGCCATGCCGATGGTGATCGCCACCCTGTTTTTATTCGCCTTCACCGATCTCGATATCGTGCTGCTTGGCTTCATCTCCACCCAGCATGAATTGGCGCTGTTCGGCGCCGCCATGAAAGTCGCCCTGTTTCTGGCCTTTGCGGTCCAGGCCGTGCATCAGCTCATATTGCGCGACATGGCCGATGCCATCAAAAGCGGCCAGCCGGCGCGGATCTCCGCCATCATCTTTCAGGCCAATATGATCAGCACCCTGCTCAGTTTCGGCCTGCTGGTGATGGTGGCGCTGTTCGGGGACATGGTGCTCCGGCTTTTCGGCCCCGCATTCGGCGAGGGCCACGCCGCGCTGGTCATCCTGATGGCCGCGCAACTGGTCCGCGCTATCGCCGGGCCGGCAACCGAGATTCTGACCCTGAAGGGTTTTGAACGGGACAGCCTGCCGGTTTTCGGCTTCAGCCTGGGGCTGATCGTCATACTCAATTTCGTGCTGGTGCCGGTTCTGCATCTGAACGGCGCCGCCCTGGCGGTGCTGATCGTCACTTTCGTCTGGACCCTGGGGCTGGCCGCCATCGCCTATAAAAAGACCGGTATCCTGACCATAGCCGGAATCCCGCGCCGCACATGAGCCCGGCGGGCCTAGGCGAAATCGAAATCGATCAGCTCATACCGTTTCAGATCCGGCGCCGGGAGGCCATCAAAGGCCCCGCCCTGGACAATGAGCGGCGAAGGCCGCAATTTCTCGGGAAGCGGACGGCCCAGCGTTGTCAGCGCCGCCCGGTCGTTCCAGCCGGCATAGACGAATATGGTGTTCAGATAATAACGCGCCGCCAGACGCAGCAGATATTGGACCTCATTCGGATCGGCCTCGTCCTGATCGCTGAGAATGCCCCAGACCAGCGTGTAGACGATGCCGCGATAGGTGTTGCGGCTGGTGATCAGGGCCACATTCGAGCCGACATGGACGGTGATGGGGCTCGATTCCGGCTTGTGGTTGGGCGGTTGCAGGCGCTGCGCCAGCACATCCGGCGACCAGACAATCTCATCCTTCGGATTTTCACGCAAAAAGGGTTCGAGAATATCGGCAAGCTGTCGCAGCGACAAATCCTCGGCCGGATAGCTTCGGCCAGTGCCGGCTCTCAGCTTGGGGCGCACAAAGCCGCCGCGAAACCGCAACCGCCGCAACTCCGACAGCCCCAGGAAGCGCTGGTTCAGACGGATCGAGCGCGCATTGGGCATGGTCAGAACCACGTCATACACACCCTCGTCCAGCACGGACTGCATCTTGGTATACATGGCGTGAACATTGCGGAAGTTCTGATAGGGTTTCATCAGGAACAGATCCGCCATCTGCGCCACTTTTCGCGGCGCGCCGTCACTGCCGAGTTGCTGCGAAATGATCGCGCTATGACCGACGATCCGGTCCTCATCCATCAATTGGATAAAAAAAGTCTCCGCGCTGAAGGCGCGCTGATAGGCCCACTCGAAGCGTTCTGGTTTTAAAAATCCGCGCCGGCCTTCATAAGCCGAATCTGCCACTGTCGATACCGCGTCATAATCCGTATCGGAAACCCATATGACAGATGGCATACGTCAAGTCCTCACTGGCTTGCGGAGGTGCCTCGGCAAAGCTGCCGTCCCGGCCCGCAAAGTCCGGGGATGGCGCAGCTGATGGGACGAAACCGCAAACGGCTCCGATCCGATCCATCCCAGATGAGTTAGAGGAATGAGAGCCGTTTCTCAAGTCAAATAAGGATGTTGCC
>PKTQ01000227.1 GCA_002869085.1 Hyphomicrobiales bacterium
AGCCCCGCTCCTCGCCTCTTGATTCAGTCCCTGTCGTGGACGCGGCTGTGCCGCCTCCACTCCTCGCCTCTTGGCTTTTTTAAGTTCCCGGTCGTGGCTTCAGCATCATTCCGAAAAGTGCTTGCGGTTTTTGGATAAAATGATGCGTCTAAAAAAGCCACTCCTCGCCACTTGGCTCTTTTTAGTTCCCTGTCGTGGACATCGCTTCGCGATCTCCACTCCGCGCCTCTTGATTAGTTTCCCTGTCGCGGCGAGATCAACCTGACCGAGGATGCCTGCATCCGAGGGCAGATAAGTTGATCGATCTTATAAAGTCCCCGCTCCTCGCCTCTTGATTAATTCCCGTTGCCGGACAGCGCCTGGCGCAGCTCCAGCCGCACCCCTTCGGCGACCCGGTCGCCGGGATGGCTGACCACTTTCTCGCCGGCTTTGAGGCCGGAAGTGATTTCGGCGCGTAGGCCGTTGCGCTGGCCCACCTCCACATAGCGCAGATGCGCGGTGTCGTTTTCGGCCACGAACACCGCCCAGCGCTCGCCCTTGCGGAACAGCGCCGTCAGCGGCAGCGACAGCACCTCGCCTTCCCAGACGATGATCTTCGCGTCAAGCTGATAGCCATGGCCGAGCCGCTTCCAGCTCTCGGGCTTCGAGGTCAGCCCGACAATCACATTCACCCGCTGCTCCTCGATCCCCAGCGCCGAGACCTTCTTGTAGCCAAAGGGCTCGGTGCGCTTCACCACCCCCTTCAGATCACCCACGCCGCCCCAGTTGGAAATCTCCACACGCTGGCCCTTTTCCACCCGCACCGCATCGGAGGAAAGCAGATCCACTTCGATTTCCAGATCGCGCGGATCGCCGATCTCCACCAGCGCCCCGCCGGCCTGCACCACTCCCTCGCTCTTCTGGAAAATCTGCAGAATCTTGCCGCTCACCGGCGAGCGGATCGGCAGGAATTGGCGCGTCTGGCGCTGGCTGACCGCTTCTTGCGGCGAAATCAACTGCGCCCGCGCCCGTTCCAGGTCGAAATCGCGCATTTTCAGCGCCGCTTCCGCCACCTTCACCGCCGCGATCTGGGTCTTGAAGTTCTCCTCGGCCTTGTCCACGGTCAGCTGCGAGATGGTGTTGTTCTTCTTCAGGCTGCGCGAGCGCTCCAGCTCGATGCGGGCATATTTCAGCCCGACCCGCGCCCGTTCCAGCTCGGCGCCGGCATGGACCCGCGCCGCCTCGGCCGCCCGCACTTCCGCCACCGCCCGGACCTGGCTGCGCACATCGAGGATCGACGGATCGATGGGCTCGATCCGCGTGACCACGGTCTTATTCGCCTCCACATGGTCGCCAACCTCCAGGCTGATGCGCTGGCTGCGCCCGGTGACCGGCGCCGACAGCTTGAACACATCCCGCACCCGGGTCTCGCCCTCTTCCTCGATGCTGACCACGAAATGCGATTTGGCCATGGTCAGAAGATCGACCGGCACCGGCCGGGGCCAAAAGGCATAGGCAATCCCGGCGGCGGCGATCAGCCCCAGCACCGTCCAAAGAATAATACGCCTCATCATCATCGCACCAATCCCATCAATCCCGTGTTTTCAATACCGCGATCAGGTCGAGCCGGTCGAGGCCGCGCCGCACCCACAGCGCCGACACCACCGACACCGCCACGCCGAACACCGCCGCCATGCCATAGCTCGACGGCAGGATGAAGAACGGTATCCGGTATAATTCGGTTTCGAACGAGGCGGTCATCAGCCCGGCCAGCCCATAGCCAATCAGGCAGCCGAGCGGCAGCGAAACCAGGGTCAGCAACGCCACTTCCCCGAGCAGAATATAGGACACCGTCATCTTGCCCGCTCCCAGCACCCTGAGCGTCGCCAATTCGCGCTGGCGCTCCGAAAGCGAAATCCGCGCCGTATTATAGACCGTGCCGAAGGTCAGCGCCCCCGCAAACAGCGAGAAAAACGCCACGAACACCATGATCGTCTCGTCCATGGTGTTGCGGAACGACTTCAGCGCCGCCTCATGCAGGCTCACCGCCGCCACTCCGGGCGTGTTGCGCAACCGTTTATACAAGATCGCCGACCGGCCCGGATCGGTCTTCAGATGCACCAGATTGACCGTGCCCGCTTCACGCATCTTGCGCCCCAGCACATCGAGATGGATATAGGCCGGGGTGCCGATATACGTCTCGAACAGCCCGCTCACCGGCAGCCGCAACACCGGCCGGCGCCCCTCCAGCACTTCGATCTCGATCATGTCGCCAAGCCTGGCGCCCAGCACTTTGGCCAGCATGGTCGAAAGCACCACCCCATGATCCGGCACCTGCAACAAATGCCCCGACACGTCATAAACCAGGTTGAGCCGCGCTTCGGGCCTGACCCCGGTCAGGGCACCGCGTTTCACCCGGGGACCCAGCTTGAACCGCACCCCGATGCTGCGCTCACCCTCGGCCATCAGCACCCCCGGCATCCGCTTGAATTCCTGCAACACCGATTTCGACTGCGCCTCGGTCAGGGCCACCGTGACATCCTGCTTCTGCGCCTCGATGAAATAGCTGCGGATCATATAGCTGACCGAGTCGCTCCAGAAAAAGGCGATGATCAGCACCGCGACCCCGAGCCCAACCCCGAGCGCGCTGAGGCCGGTGCGCACCGGCCAGCGCAGGAAATGCCGGAAGATCATCCGCGTCGGCTGATCGAAGCTGACCTGGAACAGGGAGGACAGAAACCCGCCGCTCTTATAGGCAGTGGGCACCGGCGGGCGCATCGCCTCGGCCGGCGGCAGCCGCACCGCCTTCGACACCGCCGACAGGGTACCGATCAGCGCCGCCGCCAGGCTGATCCCGGCCGCGATCACGAACACCGACAGGCCCGGCCGCTGCAGCAGGAACGGAAACTTGAAATATGAGCCGTACATATGCGCCATCCAGGTCGCGAAGCCATATCCGCTCACCCAGCCCAGCAGGATGCCCGGCAAGGCCATCAGCGTCACCATTTTCATATACAGCCAGCCCACATCCCAATTGCTGTAGCCGAACGCCTTCATCAGGCCGATCTCATCCCGGTCGATGGAGATCAGCCGCGCCAGAATCATATTGGACAAAAACGCCGCCGCCGCCAGGAAGATGGTCGGCAGGATCATCGACATCGCCTTTTGCTGCTTGATCTCGTTTTGCAGGAACCAGTTCGAGAGCTGGTCCTTGCGGGCAATCGCCCCGGTGCCGCCATAGCGCTCCAGCAGCGCATCGAGCCGGGCCAGCACCTGCTCGGTTTTGGCGCCGCGCAGCAGCGACAGGCTCACATTGTTAAACGCCTCATCAAGATCATAAGCCGAGGCCAGCGCCTTGCGGCTCATCCACACAATGCCATAGCGCTTGTCGTCCGGCATCAGGGCCCCCGGCGCGATGGCATAGACATATTCCGGCGACAGCACCACGCCGGCGACTTTCAAGGTCCGCTTGCGCCCGTTCAGGATCACCTGGAACTTACCCCCCGGTTGCAGATCATGGCTTTCGGCGAAAGGCTCGCTGATCAGCGCCTCATCGCTGCGCCCCGGCGACAGCCAGCGCCCGGCCCTCAGCACCAGCCGGTTCAGTTGCGGGCGCCCCAAATCCGGCACCGACAGCAATTGCCCCAGCACCGGCTCGTCGAAACCGGCAATGCTCAGCGTGGCCAGCCGGGTGATGCGGGTTTCCACCGTCTGCACGCCGGGGATTTCCGAAATCCGCAGCCGCAGCCGCTCCGGCGCCCGCTTCAGCCCCGCGAACACATCGGCGAAGCGATAGCGCTCATAATAGGCCTGGCCGGTCTCCTCCAGCATGTCGATCGCCGAGACCGACATCACCAGATTGGCCGCGCCCGAGGCGATGATCAGCGCGATCGCCAGCACCTGCCCCTTCATCCGGAAGAGGTCGCGATAGAGTTTCTTGTTCAGGGTCAGCATCGGCGCTACCAGTTCAGTTCCGAAATGGCTTTCTGGTGTTCATTGACCTGGACTTCGGCGATCTGCCCGTCGGCGAAGCGGATCACCCGTTCGGCGATTTCGGCGATGATCGCATTATGGGTAATCAGCGCCGTGGTGGTGCCAAGCTCGCGATTGACCCGCTGCAGGGCCTCCAGCACCTTGGCGCCGGTGGAAATGTCGAGCGCCCCGGTCGGCTCGTCGCACAGCAGGATATCCGGACGCTTGGCGATGGCGCGGGCAATCGCCACCCGCTGCTGCTCGCCGCCCGAGAGCTGGGCCGGGAAATGATGGATGCGCGTCTCCAGCCCCACCATCTCCAGCGCCTCTTCCGGCGTCATCGGATTTTTGGCGATCTCGGTCACCAGCGCCACATTTTCCCGCGCCGTCAGGCTGGAGATCAGATTATAGAACTGGAACACGAAGCCGACATGATCGCGCCGGTAGCGGGTCAGCTTGGCATCGCTCAGCGCCGTCAGCTCCCGCCCCCGGAACAGCACCTGGCCGGAAGTGGGCACATCGAGCCCGCCGAGAATATTGAGCAGAGTCGATTTGCCGCTCCCCGACGGGCCCAGCAGCACCGCCAGCTCGCCATCAAAAAGCTCCAGATCAACCCCGCGCAGGGCATAGACGTCCACCGCGCCGGTGGTATAAATCTTGGTCAGCCCCCGCGCCGCCAGGGTCTGGCCGCTTTCGGCGCCAGCTTTATTCATCACGCTCCTGTCAGGCCGCCGGTTCAGTCATCGAGAAAATTGTTATTCACGCCCATCGAGAACCGGACTTTGCCTTTCTTGCCATTCTCCTCCGGGCGCTCGCCCGCATCGCTTCGCTTCTTCACAACCAGGGTGCCGGCCGCCATGTCACCGAGGCGCTGCTTGCGCTTCGACACCAGGACCGCCACCAGCCCCACGAGATAAAACGCGAACGCATCCACCAGCCGCACGATATTGCGCACCAGCGCCGCCATGAAGCCGCAGGACGCGCCGCTCGTCTCCAACACCTGGATCCGCAGCAGCTTCTTGCCCAGGGTCTGCCCGTTCCAGAAGGCCTCCAGAAAGGTGAAATAGAGAAGGGCCGCCACAAGGGTCAGCATCATCGCCAGCAGGGCCGGGCCGCCTTGCAGCTCAAAACCGCTCTCGGTCTGGCCGCCGGTCTGCGCCGCGATCTTGGAGCCGATGGTCCAGAACAGGGCCAGCATCACGAAGCTGTCAACGATCTGGGCCGCCAGGCGCCGGCCGATCCCGGCCAGTTCCGCGCTGTCCTCCGCCTCGCGTACTCCCGGCCCGTCGCCGGGCCCCATAGCGCCGGCTGCGGCTGCCCCGCCCGCTGTGTCAGCCCCGCATTGAGGACAAAAACGGTCGCTCGCATTCAGTTTTGAACCGCACTCCCGGCAATACGCCATCACAATCTCCTAACCCTTCAATCTGTCAAAAACGGCCGCTCTGACGTGAGCTTGAGTCGTCCGCTTTCATGTCCCCCGAGTCTAGCCCAATTCGCGCACCGATTGAACCGCTGCCTGCCAGGACAGCGTATTTTACGCGCAAAAAGGGGGGAATTGCGCAGTTCATGCATTAATTTGGCCCGATTTCGTTGTATGCTGGCCAGAATCGAACAAAAACAGTGGAGGGTATGATGTCTGTCCTGAAGATGACCGCGCGCGTATCGGCCGCCCTGCTTGCCCTGATCCTGTTGCCGGGCGCGCCGTCTCCCGCCGCCGCCCAGGGCGCAAGCAATATCCTGCTCAGCCCCAATGCCGATTATTACGGCTTCGACTACGACACCAACAAGGACATCTCCTTATCCGCCTGCATCAGCGCCTGCCGCAATGACGCAAGATGCCAGGCTTTCACCTATAACAAGAAATCGCGCTGGTGCTTCATGAAGAGCGATTTCGGCCGCTCCCAGCCCTTTGCCGGCACCACCGCCGGGCGCAAGACCGCCAATCAGGTTGATGCCGCCACCGGCACCGCCCTGCCGCCGCCGCCCGATCCGGCCTTCATCAGCGCCTCTATGCGCAAAAACGCCAATTCCCTGCCCGGCCGGTTGAAGAAATGGTACAAGCCGGGCCGCAACGGCTTCAACGCTCTGAAGAAATCGGCCTTCCGGAATTTGCAGGACAAGCAGAACCTGCAGGCCGCCAAGACCTTCGGCGCGGCTCTGGCGCTGGCCACCGACGATTCCGCCGTGCTGATCGCCTATGGGCGCGCCATCATGCGCCAGAAGGATCTGACCGGCAAGAAGGGCCGCCTGGTGCGCGAAGTGGCCGCCTCTTCCGCCATTCTGGCCTATCGCGCCGCCCCCGGCCCGGCGGTGCGTGCCGATGCCCTCAACGCCCTCGCCGAAGCCCTGGTGGCGCAAAAGCAGTGGCGCATGGCGATGAGCGCCTATAAGGCCAGCCTCGATATCAGCCAGAACCCGAAAATCGCCAAGACTCTTGCCGCCCTGCGCGCCAATCACGGCTTCCGCGTCGCCAAGCACCAGGTCGATTCCGATTCGGCTAATCCGCGCATCTGCCTGCGCTTCTCGCAAGGCCTGAAGGCTGATTTCGATTTTTCACCTTACGTGCGCATTGATGGCCAGCCGCCCGAGGCGCTGAAGCTGAAGGGCGACCGCCAGCTCTGCCTTGAGGGCGTCAGCCACGCCGCCACCTATCAACTGACCCTGCGCCAGGGCCTACCCTCGGCCAATGACGGCGAGGTGCTGGAAAAACAGGTCGATCTCAAGGTCTATGTGCGCGACCGGGCGCCGGCGGTGCGCTTCACCACCAAGGGCTTCGTGCTGCCCCGCCTCGGCAGCCAGGGCATTCCGGTGGTGTCGGTCAATGCAAGAGAGATCGAGGTCAAGATCTACCGCGTCAATGAGCGCAACCTGACCAATCTGCTGCAGAAGGGCAGCTTTTTGAGCCAGCTGACCGAATATCGCGCCGGCTCGATCGGCCGCGACATGGGCGAGCAGGTCTGGACCGGCAAGCTCGATGTGGCCCAGCAGCGCAACAAGGAAGTCACCACCAGTTTCCCGGTCACCGAGGCCCTGCCCAAGCGCCAGCCCGGCGTCTATGTGATGCTCGCCAAGGCCAAGGGCGGCAAGACCGAGGAATGGGACAGCCAGGCCACCCAGTGGTTCGTCATCTCCGATATCGGCCTGTCCAGCCTCAGCGGCTCGGACGGGCTGCATGCTTTTGCCCGCTCTCTGTCCACCGCCAAGCCGCTGCAGAATGTCGAATTGCGGCTGATGGCCCGCAACAACTCCGTCCTGGCCACCGCCCGCACTGATGAGCGCGGCTATGTCCATTTCGAGGCCGGACTGACCCGGGGCAAAGACGGCAACGCCCCGGCGCTGCTGCTGGCCGAGGGGCCGGCCGGCGACACGGTGCTGATCGATCTTGGCAAGCCGGCATTCGACCTCTCGGATCGCGGGGTCTCGGGGCGCGCCGCGCCGCCGCCGATGGATGCCTATCTCTACACCGAGCGTGGTATCTACCGCCCCGGTTCCACCGTGCATGCGGTCACCCTGCTGCGCGACCGCAAGGCCATGGCCATTTCAAGCGTGCCCCTGACCTATGTCTTCACCCGGCCCGACGGCATCGAATATCGCCGCTACAAGGTTGAGGATGGCGGCCTCGGCGCCTATGGGCTCGACATTCCCCTGCCCGCCTCCAGCAGCCGCGGCACCTGGCGTCTGGCGGTCCATGCGGACCCGAAAAAGGACGCCCTGGCCGAAACCACCATTCTGGTCGAGGATTTCCTGCCCGACCGCTTCGAGTTCGACCTGACGCCGAAAACCGCCTGGCTGCAGCCCGGCGCCGGCAATGAGATTGAGATCAGCGGGCGCTATCTCTACGGCGCCCCGGCCGGCGGCCTCGGCCTCAATGGCGATCTGCGCATCCGCGCTGTCCGCACCCTGCCCGGTTTCGAGGGCTATCGCTTCGGCCTTGCCGGCGAGGACCCGGTCGATGACAGCCGCTCGCTTGCGGACCTGCCGGTCACCGACGCGAACGGCATGGCCAGCCTGTCGGTCGACACCGGCCGCCTGCCGGTCAGCACCCGTCCGCTCGAAGCCACCCTGCTGGTGCGCATGATCGAGGCGGGCGGGCGCGCCGTCGAGCGCAGCGCCATATTGCCGATCCGGCCCACAAAGACCCTGATCGGCATCAAGCCTCTGTTCAAGGGCGATGAGCTCGGCGAGGGCGAAACCGCCCGTTTCGATGTCATCGCCGCCGCTAAAGACGGCAAGGCCGCCGCCCTTTCGGGTCTGAAATGGGAGCTGGTGAAGCTGGAGCGCTCCTTCCAGTGGTACCGTCAGAACGGGCGCTGGAATTATGAATCGGTCGAATACACCAAGCGCGTCGCCAATGGTGTGCTCGACATCACCGCCGAGGCGCCAGCCCGCATTGCCGCCGGCATTGGCTGGGGCAATTACCGGCTCGAGATTACCGGCGAGGGCGAAGGCGCCCCGGCCTCCAGCATCAAATTCTCGGCCGGCTGGTACGCCGCCGGCGCCGATGCCGACACCCCCGATTTCCTCGACATCGCGCTTGATAAGAAAACCTACCGCCCCGGCGACACCGCCCGGGTCAATATCAGCCCGCGCCATGACGGTATCGCCCTGGTGCAGGTGGTCAGCGACCATCTGATCGCCATGAAGGCGGTCCCCGTCGCCAAGGCCGGCACCAGAGTCGAGTTCCCCGTGGACGAGAGCTGGGGGGGCGGCGCCTATGTCACCGCCACCCTCTATCGCCCGATGGACGTGGCCGCCGCCCGCGGCCCGAGTCGGGCCATCGGCCTGAAATGGGCCGGCATCGATAGCGCGCCGCGCCGGCTCGAGATCGCCATGGACCTGCCGCAGCAGTTCCGCCCCGGCGCGAAACTGACCATCCCGCTCAGCCTGAAGGGGCTCGCCCCCGGCGCCGAGGCTTTCGTCACCGTCGCGGCGGTGGATGTGGGCATTCTCAACCTGACCCGCTACCAGCCGCCCGCCCCGGAAGGCTGGTTTTTCGGCCAGCGCCGCCTCGGCATGGAGTTTCGCGACCTTTATGGCCGGCTGATCGACGGCATGCTCGGCGTGCGCGGCAAGATCCGCAGCGGCAGCGGCGATGACGACGAGGCCAGCCGCATGTCCATGCAGGGCACCCCGCCGGCCCAGAAGCCCGTGTCCCTGTTCTCCGGCATCGTGCGCGTCGGCGTAGACGGCAAGGCCAGCATCAGCCTCGATGTGCCGCAATTCAACGGCACTTTGCGCATGATGGCGGTGGCCTGGAGCCAGGCCCGTCTCGGCCATGCGGTGCGCGACCTGATCGTGCGTGATCCCATTGTGGTCACAGCCAGCCTGCCCCGCTTCCTCGCCCCCGGCGATACCAGCCGCCTGCTGCTGAACATCGTCAATACCGACGGCCCGGCCGGACCCTATACCCTGACCATCGGCCTGCCGCCGCATCTGACCCTTGAGGGCGCCGCCGCCAGCCGGCCGCTGCAATTGGCGGCCGGCGGCTCGGCCACTGTGAATATCCCCGTGAAGGCGCTGGCCATCGGCAGCGGCGATATCAGCATCGGCCTCGCCCATGCCGGCGGTACCGCCGTCAGCCAGAAACTGACCCTGGCGGTGCGGGCGGCCCAGCCGCTGATCACCAGACGCCAGGTGCTGCCGCTGGCCGGTTCCGGTCAGCTCACCCTGAGCATCGATTCCGACATGGTGGCGGGCCTGCGCCCGGAGACCGCCTCGGTTTCGGTCAGCATTTCGCGCGCCGGCGGGCTCGACCTGCCGGGGCTGCTGCTCGGCCTCGACCGCTATCCCTATGGCTGCACCGAGCAGACCACCAGCCGCGCTTTGCCCTTGCTCTATCTGGCCGATGTCGCGAAGGAGGCCCGGCTCGATGCCGGCAAGCCGATCCGCGAGCGGGTGGCCAAGGCCATCGACCGGGTGCTGACCCGGCAATATTATTCCGGCGATTTTGGCCTGTGGAGCCCCGGCTCGGACAATCTGTGGCTGTCGGCCTATGTCACCGACTTCCTCACCCGGGCCCGCGAGCAGAAATATGACGTGCCGGACAAGGCCTTCGACAAGGCCCTGCGCCATCTGGAAAACTCGGCCGCCTATAATCGCAAGATCAAAAACGGCGGCCGCGATATCGCCTATGCCCTCTATGTGCTGGCCCGCAATGGCCGCGCCTCGCTGGGGGATCTGCGCTATTTCACCGATTCCAGGCTCGACGAGTTCACCTCGCCCCTGGCCCGCGCCCAGCTTGGCGCAGCCTTCACCTATTTCGGTGACACCGCCCGCGCCAAATCGGCCTTCGAGGCGGCCATGGCCCTGCTGCCCACCGCCAAGCCCGATCCGCTGCGTGAGGATTTCGGCTCATCCTTGCGCGATGTCGCCGCCATTCTGGCGCTCGACGCCGCCATCAGCCCGCCGCCGCTGCCGGTCAAGTCTCTGACCGACCTCCTGAAACTGCGCCGGGCCGAAACGCCCCTGACCAGCACTCAGGAGAAGGCCTGGATGCTGCTGGCCGCCCACGGCCTGTTGCAATCCGGCGAGGAGATCCGCCTGCGCCTCAATGGCAGCGCCAGAGCCGGCAATCTGTTCGCCCGCTACCGCGCCGCCGAGCTTGATGATGCGCCGGTGAATATCGTCAATGACGGCCCCGGCGAGCTTGAGGCCCTGGTCAATGTCACCGGCGTGCCGGACCGGCCCCTGCCCGCCGGCGGCAACGCCCTGTCGATCAGCCGCAGCTATTACACCCTGACCGGCGAAAAGATCGACATCAGCGCCGTCAAACAGACCCAGCGGCTGATCACGGTGCTGAAGGTGAGCGAGAGCGCTCCGAAACGGGCGCGCCTGCTGGTGGTCGACCGGCTGCCCGCCGGGCTGGAGATCGACAATCCGGCCATCATGACCAGCGCCAAATTAAAGGCATTGAGCTGGCTGCCCAAGCAATCGGCCGCCGCCCATGCCGAGTTCCGCGATGACCGTTTTGTCGCCGCCCTGGAGCGCAAGCCGGGCAAAACCGGCGAGTTTACCCTCGCCTATATGGTGCGGGCGGTCTCGCCCGGGCAATATGTGCTGCCGCCGGCCACGGTCGAGGACATGTACCGGCCCCATGTCAATGCCCGCACCGCCACCGGCCGCATGGTGGTGATGGACACCCGGCCCTGAGGCAGGGGCGGTGATGCGCGCCGCGCATACAGAAAGTGCTGCCGGGCCTGGGCGGGGGCCGGGCCTTGCCCCGCGCCTTGCCCTTCTCGCCGCCGCCTTGCTGGCGGCGGTGCTCATCATCTCGTGGGAGCTTGACCGGTGGTTGCCGCCGCCGCTCGAAGCCGCCGCCGAGCGCTCGGTGCTGGTGCTGGACCGCGACCATCGCCTGCTCCGCCCCTTCACCATCAGGACGGGGCGCTGGCGGCTGCCGGTACGGCTTAAAGAGGTCGATCCGCGTTTTATACGCATGCTGATCGCCTATGAGGACCGGCGCTTTTATAGCCATTTCGGCGTCGATCCGCTGGCGCTGCTGCGCGCCGCCGGGCAATGGCTCGCCCATGGCCGCATCGTCTCCGGCGGCTCAACCCTCACCATGCAGCTCGCCCGGCTGATCGAGCCAAGACGGGGGCGCTCGCTGGCCGCCAAAGCGCGCCAGATCGCCCGCGCCCTGCAGATCGAGGCCCGGCTTAGCAAGCATGAGATTTTGGAAGCCTATCTCAACCTCGCCCCTTATGGCGGCAATCTGGAAGGGGTGCGCGCCGCCGCGCTCGCCTATTTCGGCAAGGAGCCGGCCCGGCTGGATGTGGCCGAGGCCGCCCTGCTGACCGCCCTGCCCCAGGCGCCCGAAGCCCGCCGCCCCGGCAAAAACCGCATGGCCGCAAGCCGCGCCCGCAACCGGGTGCTGGCGCGCATGGCCGATCTGGGGGTGATCCCGGCCCGGGACGCCATTGCCGCGAAACAGGCCGCCCTGCCCCAGCTGCGGCGCGACATGCCGCGCCTCGCCGCCCATCTCGCCCGGGACATGGTGCGCCGGGCGCCGGAGAAAAAGCGCCATGTGCTCAGCCTTGATAAGCATTTGCAGCAAAGCCTCGAGCGTATCGCCCGCCGCCATGCCCGTAAGCTCGGCCCCCGCATCTCGGTAGCGATCCTGGTGGCCGATCACCGCAACGGCGAAGTGCTGGCGCGCATCGGCGCTGCCGATTTCAAGGACACAAGCCGGGCCGGCCATGTGGATATGAGCCGCGCCATCCGCTCGCCCGGCTCGGCCCTCAAGCCGCTGATCTACGGCCTTGGCTTCGAGGCGGGGCTGGCCCATCCCGAAACCCTGATCGATGACGCACCGCTCGATTTCGGCGGCTATGCGCCGCAGAATTTCGACCAGACCTATCACGGCGCCCTCACGGTCAGATCGGCGCTGGAGCGCTCGCTCAACGTGCCGGCGGTCAGTATGCTGGACGCGGTCGGCCCGGCCCGCTTCCTGGCCCGGCTCGGCGCCGTGGGCATCCGCACCCGCCTGCCCACTTCCGCTGCCCCCAGCCTGGCGCTGGCGCTGGGCGGGCTCGGGGTCGATCTTGAAGGTCTGGTGCGGCTCTATGGGGCGCTGGCCCGTCTGGGCACCATGCCGGCCCTGCGCCACAGCGCGGGCATATCCGCCGCGCCCCATGCCGGACAGGCGCGGCTGCTGCCGCCGGAGGCGAGCTGGTATGTGAACGATATCCTCTCAGGCACGCCGCCGCCCCATCATGGGCTGCACGGCAAGCTCGCCTTCAAGACCGGCACCTCCTATGGCTATCGCGACGCCTGGGCCGTGGGCTATGACGGCCATTATGTCATCGGGGTCTGGGCCGGCCGGCCGGACGGCAGCGCCGTGCCCGGCCTCACCGGGCGCAAGGCCGCCGCGCCGCTGCTGTTCGAGAGTTTCGCCCTCGCTGCCGCGGGCGGCTACGCCCCGCTGCCCCCGGCGCCCAAAAACATCCTGCGCGTGGCCAATGCCGACCTGCCGCCCACATTGCGCCAGTTCCGCCATGGCCGCCATGCCACCCGCCTCGGCGCAACCGACCGGGGCCGGCAACTGGACATCGTCTATCCGCCGGACCAGGCCCTGATCGATCTCGGCCTCACCCGGCCGGGCGAGGCCCAGCCGCTGATCGTCAAGATCAATGGCGGCACCCCGCCCTATAACTGGTTTGCCAATGGCGCGCCCATTGCCCGCATCAATCATCGGCGCTTGCTGAGTTGGAAACCGTCGGGCCGGGGATTTTCCACCCTCACCGTGCGCGACGCCGCCGGCAATACCGACACGGTCTCCCTGCAATTGCAGTGAGCCCTTCTCCGAAAAGTGGGAACCGGTTTTCGGATAAAGAAGTGCGTCTAAAAAAGAGAGCCCTTCTCCGAAAAGTGGGAACCGGTTTTCGGATAAAGAAGTGCGTCTAAAAAAAGAGCCCTTCTCCGGCGGCGGGGCGGCGCGGTTTTGCCCCGCGCCCGGCCTTCACGTTGCCGCTGGGTCCGCATCCGGCTGGCGCTCGGGCACCGCCGCGGCGAAGGCATCGAGCTGCAAACAGTGCGCCTCGACCGCCGTGAGGAGGGGAAAGGCGCTGAGATCGACTTCAAAGCGTCGGGCGTTATAAAGCTGCGGCACCAGACAGACATCCGCCAGGGAAGGCGCCTCGCCCACGCAAAAGCCGCCCTGATGGCCGGCGCGGCCGAGCAGGGTTTCCATCGCGGTAAAGCCCTGGTGGATCCAGTGCCGGTACCAGCCGAGCTTTTGCGCCTCATCCGCCCCCAGCTCGGCGCCGAGATAGGCCAGCACCCGTAAATTGTCGAGCGGATGTATATCGCAGGCAATCGTCAGCGCGAGCGCCCGGCTGAACGCCCGCCGGCCCGCCTCCGCCGGCAGCAGGCTGGGTTCGGCATAGGCCTCGTCGAGATATTCCAATATGGCCAGGGACTGGGTCAGCACGCTGCCGTCGTCAAGCTCCAGCGCCGGC
>PKTQ01000354.1 GCA_002869085.1 Hyphomicrobiales bacterium
GCCGGTGCGCCTGCCCGACACGCCGCTGTGGCCGTGAATATCATCAGGAACAGGTAGAGACATATGGCAGCCCAAACCCCACCGCCCGGAAACATGGACGCCGAGCGGGTCAATCTGACCGAGGCGCTGGAAGAGCGCTATCTGGCCTATGCGCTCTCAACCATCATGCACCGGGCGCTGCCGGATGTGCGCGACGGCATGAAGCCGGTGCAGCGGCGCATCCTCTACACCATGCGCCTTTTAAAGCTCGACCCGGCCGCCGGCTTCAAGAAATGCGCCCGGGTGGTCGGCGATGTGATGGGTAAATATCACCCCCATGGCGACCAGTCGATCTATGACGCCATGGTGCGCCTGGCGCAGGATTTCGCGGTGCGCTATCCGCTGGTCGAGGGGCAGGGCAATTTCGGCAATATCGACGGCGATAACGCCGCCGCCATGCGCTACACCGAAGCCCGGCTCACCGCCTATGCCAAGGCGCTGCTGGAGCATCTGGACGAGGACAGCGTCGATTTCCGCGAGACTTATGACGGGCAGGATTCGGAGCCGGTGGTGCTGCCGGCGGCGGTGCCCAATCTGCTGGCCAATGGGGCGGCGGGCATCGCGGTCGGCATGGCGACCAGCATTCCGCCCCATAATGTGGGCGAGCTGTGCGATGCGGCGCTGCATCTGATCAAATTTCCCAATGCCGGCATCGACAAGCTGGTGGAAATGGTGCCGGGGCCGGATTTTCCCACTGGCGGCACCATTATCGAATCGCGCGCGGCCATCACCGAGGCCTATAAGACCGGGCGCGGGGGTTTTCGGGTGCGGGCGCGCTGGGAGCGCGAGGATATCGGGCGCGGCGGTTATGTCATCGTGATCACCGAAATGCCCTATCAGGTGCCGAAATCGCGGCTGATCGAGAAGATCGCCGAAATGATGCAGGCGAAGAAGCTGCCGCTGCTGGGCGATATCCGCGATGAATCGGCGGAAGATGTGCGCCTGGTGCTGGAGCCGAAAAGCCGCACGGTGGACCCGACCCTGCTGATGGAATCGCTGTTCAAGGTCACCGATCTGGAAGTGCGGGTGCCGCTGAATATGAATGTGCTGTCCTATGGCCAGGTGCCGAATGTGCTGGGGCTGCGCGAGGTGCTGCGCCAGTGGCTCGACCACCGGCAGATCGTGCTGATCCGGCGGGCCAATTTCCGGCTGGAGAAGATCGACCACCGACTGGAAGTGCTGGGCGGCTATCTGGTGGCCTATCTGAATATCGACGAGGTGATCCGCATCATCCGCTTCGAGGACTCGCCCAAGGCCAAGCTGATGGAGACCTTCGAGCTGACCGATGTGCAGGCCGAGGCGATCCTGAATATGCGCCTGCGCGCCCTGCGCAAGCTGGAAGAGATCGAAATCCGCCGCGAATTCGAGGAACTGACCGCCGAGCGCGCCGAACTGCGCGGTCTGGTGGGCGACGAGGCGCTGCAATGGAAGCGCATCGCCGGGGAAATCCGCAAGGTGCGGGACGAGTTCGGCAAATCCACCGCGCTGGGGGCGCGGCGCAGCCGCTTTGCCGAGGCGCCGGCGGCGTCCGATATCGATATCGAACAGGCGATGATCGAGAAAGAGCCTGTGACGGTGATCTGTTCGGAAAAGGGCTGGATCCGGGCGCTGCGCGGCCATCTTGAGGATGTATCGAAGCTCTCATTCAAAACAGGCGATGCGGCGCGCTGCATTCTGAAGGCCCAGACCACCGACAAGCTGGTGCTGCTGGCGACCAATGGCAAGTTCTTCACCCTGTCGGTGGCGTCGCTGCCGGGCGGGCGCGGGCATGGCGAGCCGGTGCGCCTGATGGCCGATATCGATGAGGATCACGATATCGCGGCGATGTTCGTGCACGATCCGGAGCGCAAATTGCTGGTGGCCTCGACCGCCGGCAACGGCTTTGTCGTGGCGGAAAAGGAAGTGATCGCCAATACCCGCAAGGGCAAGCAGGTGCTGAATGTGAAACCGCCGGAAGAGGCGCTGATCTGCACCCCGGCCGAGGGCGACATGGTGGCGGTGATCGGCGAGAACCGGCGCCTGCTGATCTTCCCGCTGGATCAGCTCAACGAGATGAGCCGGGGGCGCGGGGTGCGGCTGCAGAAATACAAGGATGGGGATCTGTCGGATGCGCGGGTGTTTCGGGCCGAGGACGGGCTGACCTGGATCGACGGGGCCGGGCGCACCTTCACGGTCAAGGGCTTTTCCGACTGGCTGGGGGCGCGGGCCCAGGCCGGCCGC
>PKTQ01000296.1 GCA_002869085.1 Hyphomicrobiales bacterium
GAGGAGCTGTGGCAGAACGGATCCGGGGCGACATCGGAGCCGCTGATCCTGGCCGACTGGCCGCAATTGGATGGGCTTGCGGACGAAGCGGCCTCGGCGGAAATGGACTGGGTGATCCGCTGCGTCGGCGCCATCCGCTCGGTGCGTTCTGAAATCAACATCCCGGCCGGGGCCAAAGTGGCGCTGGTGGTGACCGGCGCCAATGGCGAGACCGCCCGGCGTGTGGAGAGCCATGCCGAGACCCTGACCCGCATGGCGCGCCTCAAATCGCTCGATGTCACAGATAAGGTGCCGGCAGGCTCGGTGCAGATCGTGCTCGACGAGGCCACTTTGGCGCTGGTGCTGAAGGGGGTGATCGACATTTCGGAAGAAACGGAGCGGCTGGAGAAGGCGATCGCCAAGACCGAGGCCGAGATCGCCGGCATCGACAAGAAGCTGGCCAATGAGAATTTCACCAGCCGTGCCCCGCAGGAGGTGGTCGAGGCGCAAAGGCAGCGCGGCGCGGAGGCGAAGTTGTCGCGCGACAAGCTGCAAAACGCCCTGAGCCGCCTGCAACAATTGGGATAAGGCTCAAGGCGTCCAGGCCTTTGAACATCCCCCCTGAAAAGTGAAAACCGGCTACCGCCTGGGGCGGAGCCGGTTTTCGTGTACAGCAGGCCAACGGGATGGGGGGAGGGGGATGAGGCCGGGCTGCACAAACTGCGATCAGATCAATGACCTCGCTTGGTGCGCGTCGAGGTGATGGTTGCGGCGCGGGCGTTCGGGGTCAGGGACACCCAGACCGAGGGGTGGAACTGCGATTGCCGCTTGTGATAGCGATAGGGGGTCCGGTTCCAGCGGTGAATGGCCTTTTCCTGATTGTCGAGGATCAGATCGCCGCGGTCGGTGACGGCGGTGAGCACCGCATGGCCGCCATTATTGCGGTCGATCACCACGGTGATCAGCAATGACTCGGCCGGCCAGCCGCGCTCGATGAGCATTTTGCGCTTCAACAGCACATAGTCCTCGCAATCGCCGGCGCCGGCGCTGGGATAGGTCCATTTTTCCACCGTCTTATACAGATCCTGGTCAGTGGTCGGCCTGATGCTGCGATTGACGTAACTGTTGATCTTGTTGAGTTCGGCCCAGCGGCTCTTGCTCAAGGCCATGCGCCGGGGCTTGCGGGCGCCGCCGGTGCATTCACGCGGATTGCTGGCGCAAAAGCCCACATAGCCGAAAGGCGGCGTGGATTCGCCGAAAGCCCGCATGATCGGCGCTTTCATATCCTGTCCCGGCGTGGCGAGCGGGGCGGCGTCGGCAGCAATGCCCATGCAGTATATAGCTGCGGCGCCTAAAATTCCGAGGCTGATTATATTATTCATTGCGTCCCCCTGCGTGGTAGCAGGGAAAATATCCCATAAAATATTTTCAAATTGAATAACAATGAGAAATCCATTTGATGAGATATGTTTTTAAATTTGAAAGATAATTAATTATAAGTTTATGTACTTGTTTAATACTTTAATAACCAGAAATTTAAAGCGTTTATTTACTATAAAATCTCAATATTTATGCGATTTCTGGGCTGGAAGAGGTCGGGATTGCACGCTGGCTGTGCCAGAATGAAACCGCCATGCGCATCGCCAAATAGCGGGCGAGCGCCGCCGCGGCGCGAGGGCGGGATTAAAAAAATGACAGGGCCGCCAGCCCTATCAGGACCGGGTGGGGAGAATTTTTGATGAAAAAGCTTGCGCGATTATCGCGTTCGGGCCAGCGGCATGGTGCCTATGAAAGCTGGGTGATGCCTTGCCAGGCCTTTGATCAGGTCGGGGCGAATTCGACCGCGAAACCGTTGTCGAGATGGCGCACGACCTTGCCGCTCATCTTGCCAAGGGTGATATAGGTGTTGATATCCGGGCACACCGGCGCTGTGAGCGCGGCGCCGCTGATCGAGATGTCCATAATCTGGCATTCATAGCTGCGCCCGTCCGGCAGGGTGATATGCGAGGTGTTCTCTTCGGGCTGCTTTCGCTCATGGCGCCGGTCTTCGAGGGTGCTGATGGTGTCCTTGTTGGTCAGCCAGGTCAGCTTATCGGCGATCCTGTCCTGTTTCAGGGGCGAGAGCTGTAATGTCAGAGCCATGCCGGACTCGAACAGCCGGGCCACGGTGCCGTCAAACCGGCCCATGACATCGATATAGACCACGATACGATCGCCGATCGCGGCCTTGACCGGCGTATAGAGCTTGATGTCGCCGGGGGACATTTCCATCACCTGACAGGGATATTCCTGTTGGTCGGGCATCATGAACCGCCCAGGCAAATTTGTTTTAATGCGCTGGAACTTGCGATTATACCGCCGGGCTTTTTCCAAAATCGCGTTCATCGTCCTGTCCGAATCGAAAGCTCGTATTCAGGACGAGAATAGGGGTTTAGTGGTTAACGCTTACTTATCCGCTGCCCCGATCCGGTCATTTATCGGCCAAACCGCCATCGATAACCCGCAGATTGACCGAAGTGCGGGTGGGAACGCTGCGGCCGAAGTCGCTATGGGGACGGCCGGCCTGCACGACTTTCGCGGCCTGGCTGCGTTCGGGCATGATCAGGCGCAGGCTCTTGACCTGCTGCTTGATGAGCGAATCCACCCCGATCCAATAGGCGCTTTTCAGCGGCACCAGCCCGCCCAGCACCCGGTTGAGGCGGCCATTGTCCTGGAACAGCGGCAGCAGCACCATCTCCATCGGCAGATGGTTGCCCTTGGCGCTGACCGCGTCGAGCCCGACGATCGCCGCCGCGCCGTCTTCGGTGACCGAATAGAGCAGGGTTTCGATATTTTCCCGGTCCTGACCGGTCCACATCTCGACCAGATTCATATGACGCAGTTCGCGCCCATAGGCCGAGCACAGCCGGGTTCCGGCCAGGCGGAAGCAATATTCGACCGAGGTGCGGCGCTCCAGGATGAAGATATCGCCCAGAAGCGGCGCGATGGCCTGCGGATCCAGCTCGCTGCGTTTAGGGGCCACATGGGCGCCGCGCAGCTCGTTCCAATACTCATAGAGGGCCTTGCTATTACGATGTTTCATCTCTCACCTGTTCTGGACTGGTACAATGTCCACAAAAGGGACATGTCTGACCGGGTTTCATGCTCTGCTCAGGGTGGGGAGCAGATTCCGTGCCAGATCTCAGGGAAGGGGCGAATTCCGGGCCGAGAGGCGGGGTGGCCGGGTTCGGGCTTGCAACCTCTCAGGCGGCGGGATATCTAGATGAACTCAGCTTGTTGGGAATCGGATCGAGCCTGAATTCTCAGGTCATTTCATGGACAATGCCGGCTATCACACCGCATCGGAACCAAGCGGTGCCAAAACCCGCATTTCCCGAATAGAGGAATTGCAATGCCACACAGTCCCGAGACGCCTGCCTTCAACGCCCCGCGCGTGGTGATGGTGCTGCTCGGCCTGCTGCTGGCCATTCATATCATCCGGATCATGCTGCCGGCGCAGTGGGACCTTTATATTCTGCTCACCTTCTCGTTCATTCCGGCCCGTTATGGCGGGGAGGCCGACATTCTGCTGCCGGGCGGGGCGGCGGCCGGGGTGTGGAGCGTGGTGACCTATGCGCTTCTGCATGGCAATTTCGTGCATCTGATCGTCAACGGGGTGTGGATGCTGGCCTTTGCCAGCCCGCTGGCGGCGCGGCTCGACCTGGCCAATTTTCTCGGCTTCACCCTGGTGTGCAGCGTGGCCGGGGTGGTGGCGCATCTGGCGTTTCACTGGGGCGAGGCGATCCCGGTGGTGGGGGCCTCGGCGGCGATATCGGGCTATATGGCGGCGGCGATGCGCTTTGTGTTCCAGTCCGAGGGGCCGCTGGGGGCAATCGGCGGCAATGCGGACAATGTGGGGCGGATGCATGCGCTGCCGATCCGCGAAACCCTGCGCGACCGGCGGGTGCTGGCCTTCCTGGCGGTGTGGATCGGCATCAACATCCTGATGGGGCTGGGGGCGCTGCAGCTTGACGATGAATTGTCGAATATCGCCTGGGAGGCGCATATCGCCGGGCTGCTGGCCGGTCTGTTCCTGTTCGACCTGTTTGACCGGCCCCAGAGCGTTGCCGGCTCTTGAACAAATCGTGATGGCATCAACTTGCTGAGCAAAATCGCCGATTCATGTTATAGTCTTGGACTTTCGTAGTGTATGAAGGCCAAAAACATAACAAAGGAGAGCGATGTATGAATGTGCTGACAATCCTGAAGCATAAGGGCCGTGACGTGGAGACAATAGCGGCCAATTGCCTGGTTGGGGATGCCGCCAAGACCCTGAACGAGAAACGGATCGGAACCCTGGTGATTTGCGGGCTCAGCAACACGATTGACGGAATCATCTCCGAGCGGGATATCGTGCGGGCGGTGGCGCTGCACGGGCCGGGCGCCCTGAAAGGCCCGGTATCGGACTATATGACATCCCCGGTCGAGACCTGCGAAGAGCAAGATACGGTGGAAATCCTGATGACCCGGATGACCGGGCGGCGTTTTCGCCATCTGCCGGTGGTCAAGGACGGCCGGCTGGCGGGCATCGTGTCGATCGGCGATGTGGTGATGCAGCGGATCGCCGAGGCGGAGATGATGGCCCAGGCGATGAAGGATTATATCGCCACTGGTTGAACCCCGGCGCGGGGACATGGTTTCATCCTCGGGTGCCGGCCGGGAAGCAGAATTGATTCCCTCTCAAGGTGATCAGGTCAGAATCTTCAGCATGTCGCGGGTGCGCTCGATGCGCCGCTCGACGGCGGTGCGCCCGCAGGCAATGGCCTCCTCGGCCTTGTCGAAATCGAACAGGCCGATATGCCCGACCCGGGGGGTCAGGGTGACATCGGGCGGTTCGCCGGCCAGGCGCGAGCGGGCAATGCGGTCCTGGGTGATGTTGAGGGCGGCGAACATGATGCTGGAAAGGCCGGGGGCGCTGTTGTCCTCTTTGTCCTTGCCGAAGAACTGCTGCATCAGAATGCGGCTGATGGTGGAAATGCCGGCATCGATGCTGGTGGTTTCCTCGCTCTCGTCCTTGTCGCCACTGTTCCCACTGTTCCCATTGTCACCATTGTCATAGCGAAAGGATTTGTCGTCGAGGCGCTTGCCCTGGATGCGGGCGCCGCGTCCGAAGGCGTCATAATTCAGATTGACGGCGATCACCACCCGGGCGCCGAGGGCGCGGCAGACCGAAACCGGGATCGGGTTGACCAGGGCGCCGTCAAACAGCCAGCGCCCGTTCACCTTCACCGGCTTAAAGACGCCGGGCAGGGCATAGGAGGCACGCATGGCCTGGCCAAGCCGGCCTTCGCGCAGCCAGATTTCGTGGCCGGTGGCCATTTCGGTCGCCACGGCGATGAATTGCCGCTCCAATTGGGAAAAAGTCAGCTCGCCAATATGCTCATCGAGCAGGGACGCCAGCTTGCTGCCCTTGATCAGGCCGCTGCCGCCGACCGAGAAATCGAGCAGGCTGAACAGACGGCGCCGGGTCAGGCCGCGGGCGAAGACTTCCAGCTCGTCAAGCTTTCCGGCCGCGTAGCAGCCGCCGGCAAGCGCGCCGATCGAGGTGCCGGCGATGATGTCGGGTACGATGCCCTGATCCGCCAATGCGCGGATAATGCCGATATGAGCCCAGCCGCGGGCTACGCCGCTGCCCAGTGCCAGGCCGATTTTGCTCTTCATGAGCGCCTCTAGCTATATTCTGCCGCCGATTGAGCCTTCAGCTTAGGGGATTAACGTTAAATCCGCATGAAACGCTATAGGGTTCAGTCGGTGCTTTTGCCATAGACTTCGGCCGGGTCGAACGCCTTGTCGTGTTCGCGATATTCGAGCTTCAGATCCGCCGAGGGCGCGGCGCCGGTGGGAATGGCGCGGAAAAAGCAGGATTTGAAGCCAAGATGGCAGCTGGCGCCGCTGCCTCTTTGGGTCACCTTCATTAAGATGGCGTCCTGATCGCAGTCGATTCTGAGATCGACGATTTTCTGAGTGTTGCCGCTGGTGGCGCCCTTGCGCCAGATTTCACTGCGCGAGCGGCTCCAGTAATGGGCCTCGCCGGTGGCGATGGTCAGGGCCAGGGCCTCTTCATTCATATAGGCCAGCATCAGCACATCGCCGCTGTCTGCGTCGGCGGCAATGGCCGGGATCAGCCCGTCTTGATCGAATTTGGGGGAGAGGGTGAGCCCTTCCTCGATCTCGCCGCGCTCGCCGCGCGGGGCAAAGACGGCTGTTGTCTCATCGCACAAGGGCGCTTCTCCCATATTGGGGCGCAGGGCTCCGTTCAGCCCGTGACGAGCTTCATGAAACGGGCCTGCATCTCCGGATCGGTCTTGAACACCCCGGTGAACTGGGTGGTGATGGTCGAGACATCGGGCTTCTGAATGCCGCGCATCGACATGCACTGATGCACCGCGTCCAGCATCACCGCCACGCCTTTGGGTTTCAGGGACTTTTCGATGCTGCCGGCGATCTGCGCGGTCATGGTTTCCTGGGTCTGCATGCGCCGGGCATAGATTTCCACCACCCGGGCCAGTTTGGAGATGCCGACCACATTCTCATCCGGCAGATAGGCGATATGGGCCTTGCCGATAAACGGCACGATGTGATGCTCGCAATGCGAATGCATTTCGATATTGCGCAGCAGCACAATGTCGTCATAGCCGCCCACATCCTTGAAAGTGCGGGAGAGAACGGCGTGGGGGTCCTGCTCATAGCCGGAGAAAAACTCCCGATAGGCGTTGACCACCCGTTTCGGCGTGTCCCGCAGCCCTTCGCGGGTCGGGTCGTCGCCGGCCCAGGCGATCAGAGTGCGTACCGCCTGCTCGGCTTCGTCCCGGCTCGGTATTTTGATGTCTGAATTGACGGGAGAGACTTTTTTGATTGCAGCATCCATGCTCACGTCGGTGTTCCTTCGATCTCAAGATTGGTGCTGCGGCTTGCGAACTGATCTTGAGTTCAACCCGGACCGAAGCATTCCGATGGGCCCGCTCATGGCCCGCCATGATACCAAAATGTTTGGGGGTTCATCACCCGCAGTAATACGTTCAAGTGCCATATACGCTCCTGCCACGGCTTGTTCAAGGGGCAGGGGGGTGCGAGGGGGCTGGAATATGATCAAATCCTCATATTTCGTTCCGGTCATGGCCAGGCGCCGGGCCGGGCGGCACCTGGCGGCACCAGGCGGCGATGGGCGGGCGGCAATAGGCCTTTGACAGCGCGGGCAGGCTGCGGCACAACTGCCGCCAGGGCTTAGACAGGTTCGGAAGGTGGGCGATGGCCGGGACGGATACAGGCAAACAGGTTTTTGGCGGCGGTCCGGCCGCCATTCTGGTGCGCCCGCAACTGGGGCAGAATATCGGCACGGCGGCGCGGGCGATGGCCAATTTCGGCCTCGACGACATGCGCCTGGTGGCGCCGCGCGACGGCTGGCCGAGCCAGGAGGCGCGCAAGGCGGCGAGCGGGGCCGACCATGTGGTGGACCGGGCCGGACTGTTCGAGACCACCGAACAGGCGGTGTCCGATCTCAATTTCGTGCTGGCCACCACGGCGCGCAACCGGGACATGGTCAAGCATATCCTCACGCCTGAAGAGGCGGCGCGCGAGCTGCACCGGCGCATCGATGCGGGAGAAAAGGCCGGCATCCTGTTCGGCCCGGAGCGCACCGGGCTGCATAATGACGAGGTGGCGCTCGCCGATGCGCTGATCATGGCGCCGGTCAACCCGGCCTTCGCCTCGCTCAATCTGGCCCAGGCGGTGCTGCTGATCGGCTATGAATGGTTCAAGCCGCTGGCGCCCTCGCTGGGGGACGGCAACCGGGATGGCGGCGCCGGCGAGGCCGGCCTGTTCCGGCGCCGCTCGTCGCCGGCGACCAAGGCGGAGATGATCGGCCTGTTTGAGCATCTGGAGCAGGAGCTCGATAAGGGCGGCTTTCTGCTGCCGATCGAAAAACGGCCCAATATGGTGCGAAACTTACGCAATCTGTTTCACCGCGCCGATATGACCGAGCAGGAGGTGCGCACCATGCGCGGGGTGATCTCGGCGCTGGTGCGCCAGCACGAGCGGATGAAAGGCTGATTTGATGCGGGTGCTGGTGTTCGATTCCGGGCTGGGCGGGCTGACCGTGTTCCGGCCGGTCGCGGAAATGCTGCCGCAGGCGGAGCTGATCTATGTGGCCGATAATGCGGCCTTTCCCTATGGGCGCTGGCCGGAGCGCAAGCTTTTAAAGCGTCTCAGCGGT
The DNA here is from genome assembly GCA_002869085.1 of Hyphomicrobiales bacterium. Lineage (GTDB taxonomy): Bacteria > Pseudomonadota > Alphaproteobacteria > Rhizobiales > BM303 > BM303. The sequence continues at coordinate 8,231 of PKTQ01000296.1, forward strand.
CTGTTCGCGGATCTGGTGGCCACATTGCGGCCCGACATGGCGGTGATCGCCTGCAACACCGCCAGCACCATCGCGCTGGAGCCGCTACGCCAGTCTTTACCGATTCCGCTTGTCGGCACGGTGCCGGCGGTGAAGGTCGCCGCCGAGGCCAGCCGTTCGCGCATGTTCTCGGTGCTGGCAACCCCCGGCACGGTGCAGCGGGTCTATACCCATGAGCTGATCGAGCGCTTTGCGCCCGATTGCCGGGTGCGGCTGGTGGGCGCGCGCGGGCTGGCCGGCATCGCCGAGGCGGCCTTGCGCGGGGTGGAGATATCGCCGGATCATGTGCGCAGCATCATCGAACCGGCCTTTGAGGAGGAGGAGGGCAAGCGCACCGATGCCATCGTGCTGGCCTGCACTCATTATCCGCTGTTGCTGCCCCAGTTGAAGGAGGCGGCGCCCTGGCCGGTCAATTTTATTGACCCGGCCGAGGCGATCGCCCGCCAGGCCGAGCGGGTGGCGGCGCGCATCGCGATCGGCGCTCCGCCGCAGCAGGCGCCCGAGTTCTATTTCACCGCCGACACCGACCCGGAGCGGCGCATGGCGGCGGTGCTGAAGCCCTGGGGCTTCGGAGCGCCCAAACTTTTCCCCGGCTGGGACAAAGCACAGTTTGACAAAGCCGGGATCAGGGGATAAGAACCGCAGCAATCTTCGGTCACTTCAGGCCGGGGTGCTTTTGCGCGCCTGTGATTGACTTTTCATGAAAAGGTTGATCTGTCGGTCCGGCAACGGACGGCCAGGAGGGCACGCTTCATTATTGAAACGTTGATCGACAATAGGATCTAAAGATGAGCAAACGTATCCAGGCAAAATATAAAATTGACCGCCGCATGGGCGAAAATATCTGGGGCCGCCCGAAAAGCCCCGTCAACCGGCGCGAATACGGCCCCGGTGAGCATGGCCAGCGCCGCCGCCAGAAAATCTCCGATTTCGGCATTCAGCTCCGCGCCAAGCAGAAGCTGAAGGGCCATTACGGCAATATCACCGAAAAGCAGTTCAAGCGTATCTATAAGGAAGCCTCGCGGATGCGCGGCGATACCGGCGAGAATCTGATCGGCCTGCTGGAGCGCCGCCTCGATGCGGTGGTGTACCGCGCCAAATTCGTGCCGACCGTGTTCTCGGCGCGCCAGTTCATCAATCATGGCCATGTGAAGGTCAATGGCCGCCGGGTCAATATCGCCAGCTATAAGGTGCGCCCGGGCGATGTGGTCGAGGTGCGCGAGAAATCCCGCAATATGAATCTGGTGCTCGAAGCTATCCAGAGCTCGGAGCGCGAAGTGGCCGAGTATATCGAAGTGGACAGCCACAAGATGACCGCCAAGATGACCAGCGTGCCGATGCTGGCCGATGTGCCCTATCCGGTGAAGATGGAGCCCAATCTGGTGGTCGAGTTCTATTCGCGCTGACCTCATTGGCATATCGATACGAAAAGGCCGCGTCAGCGGCCTTTTTTGTGGGCGCCATCCGCAATAAGATGGTGAAACCTTCCCCGAACCGGGTGTAGAGTCCCGGCAACGAAAAAATACATGGAGACCGGCATGAGCAAAGAGGCAGATCCGATTGTAATCACCGGCGGGGCGCGCACCCCGATGGGCAGTTTTCAGGGCGTGCTCGCAGATGTGGCGGCGCCGCAGCTCGGCGGGCCGACGATTCGGGCCGCGCTCGCTGAGAGCGCGGTGACGGGCGATGAGGTCGATGAGGTGTTGATGGGCTGCGTGCTGCCGGCCGGCATCGGCCAGGCCCCGGCCCGGCAGGCGGCGTTTGCCGGCGGCCTGCCGATCGGCGCACCCTGCACCACGGTCAACAAGATGTGCGGCTCGGGCATGAAGACGGTGATGATGGCCTATGACGCCCTCAGCGCCGGCACCAGCGCCATTGCGGTGGCGGGCGGCATGGAGAGCATGACCAATGCGCCGCATCTGCTGCCGAAGATGCGCGGCGGTCTGCGCCTCGGCCATGGCCAGGTCAAGGATCACATGTTCCTCGATGGGCTGGAGGACGCCTATGAGCCCGGCAAGCTGATGGGGGTTTATGCCGAGGACACGGCGCAGCATTACCAGTTTACCCGCGAGGCGATGGACGATTTTGCGATTCAGTCCCTGAAGCGGGCCAAGACGGCGAACGAAGATGGCAGCTTTGCCGCCGAGATGGTGCCGGTGACGGTGCGCGGGCGGCGCGGTGAAACCATTGTGGGGCAGGATGAGCAGCCTTTCTCGGCGCAGCTTGAGAAGATCCCGCAGCTCCGCCCGGCCTTTGCCAAAGACGGCTCGGTGACGGCGGCCAATTCGAGCTCCATTTCCGACGGGGCGGCGGCGGTGGTGATGATGCGCCAGTCGCTGGCCGAGGCGCGCGGGGTGACGCCGCGCCTGCGCATTGTGGCCCATGCCTCCCATGCCCATGAACCGGCCTGGTTTACCACCGCGCCGGTCAATGCCATCGCCAAGGTGTTGGACAAGGCCGGCTGGACGGCGGCGGATGTGGATTTGTGGGAAATCAACGAGGCTTTCGCTGTGGTGACCATGGCGGCGATGCGCGAGCACGATATTCCGCATGACAAGGTGAATGTGCATGGCGGCGCCTGCGCGCTCGGCCATCCGGTCGGCGCTTCGGGCACGCGCATCATCGTCACTCTGATGAACGCCATGGAGAAATACGGCCTGCGGCGCGGTGTTGCCTCACTGTGCATCGGCGGCGGCGAGGCCACGGCGGTGGCGGTCGAGCGGGTGGTCTGACCCGGCCGGAAAGTAAAGGAGATCGTCATGCGTCTGGTTATCGGCAATCGGAATTATTCGTCCTGGTCGTTCCGGCCCTGGATCGCCATGCGCCATGCGGGCATCGATTTCGAAACTCAGGTGGTGCCGCTCGACTTCACGGTGGACAATGTGCATCTGCTCGAGCACTCGCCGTCCAAGCGGGTGCCGGTGCTTTATGACGGCGATCTGTGCATCTGGGAATCGCTGGCGATCTGCGAATATGTCGCCGAGCGTTTTCCCGAGGCCGGGCTGTGGCCGCAAAACCCGGCCATGCGCGCCCGGGCCCGGTCCATCTCCTGCGAGATGCATGCGGGGTTTTCCGCCCTCAGGAACAGCCTGCATATGAATATGCATCGCAAGCCCGCCGCCCTGGCTTATCATGAGGGAACCGCGAAGGATATCGCCCGCATCGAGCAGATCTGGGCCGACTGCCGGGCCGAAACCGGGCAGGGCGGGCCGTTCCTCTTTGGGGCGTTCACCATTGCCGATGCCATGTTCGCGCCGGTGGTCAGCCGCTTTCACAGCTATCAGGTGCCGGTGAGCCCGGTCTCGAAGGCCTATATGGAGGCCATGGCCGCCCTGCCGGCCTGGCGCGAATGGGAGGCCGAGGCGTTGACGGAAGACTGGGTGATCCCCGGCTCGGAAGTCTGATCCATGAGCTCTGACTTGCGGATCGACCACCGCAAGGGGTTGCTTCTGACATTTGCCGGCGGCCTGCTGCTCAGCTTCGATGTGCCACTGTTGCGGCTGGCGGCCAGCGATGCCTGGACCCTGACCTTTGTGCGCGGGATCATGGTGTTCGCGGCGGTGCTGGCCTATTGGGGCTGGCGGCGGATGCGCGGGCGCGGCGCGCCGGCGCTGATACCGGGCTGGGCCGGATTCACGGTGGCGCTGATCTACGGGGTGAGCAATTTCATGTTCATGGCGGCGGTGCATCTGACCACCACCGCCAATCTGGTGTTCATCCTGGCTTTCATGTCGATGTTCGCGGCGCTGTTGTCCTTTGTGTTTCTCGGCGAGAGGATCGCGCTCTCCACCGGACTGGCGATGGCGGCGGCCCTGTCCGGGGTGGCGCTGATCGTCGGTGACGGGGTCGGCCGTGGGGGCTTGTGGGGCGATCTGCTGGCGGTGGGAGTGGCGTTCGGCATGGCGGCGGCGCTGACCCTGACACGCTGGAGCGGGCGCGACATGTCGCTGACGCCGGGGCCGGGACATCTGTTTTCATCGTTTCTGGCGCTGTTCTTCGCCGCGCCGGTAATGCTGGAGCCGGCGCAATGGGGATGGCTCGGCATTAACGGGTTTTTCGTGGTGCCGCTGGCGCTCGGCATGCTGGCGCTGGGGCCTCGTTATATTTCGGCGCCCGAGGTTTCCATGTTCTTCCTGTTGGAAACGGTGCTGGCGCCGATCTGGGTATGGCTGATCCTGGATGAGCATCCCAGCCGGATGAGCCTTGTGGGCGGCACGATCGTGATCGCCGCCATCGCCCTGCACAGCCTGTGGCAGCTCACGCGCCTGCGTGAGCGCAAACAGGCAGCCCGCGCCGCCGGCTGACCGGAAGATGCTCGAGATGGCCGAAAACCGGCCGTCAAAATGGCGTTTCGCGGCGGATTTTAACCCTGGGCCTGGGTTTTGAATCTATTCCTATAGTTTCCGAAAACTGAATCAGAATCTGAACAATTTATGTATTGACTGAGGATTCATCAGGATTCTTCGGCATTGCCGTGATTAACAAAAACCTACAGTAACCGTTCTTTCATTTGTTGTTTATCCATAATTAAACCTGTGTTTTAACTTAAATTTCAAGCGATTGGGTTCAATATCCGAGCGTCGATTGAACACATCCGGTGCGTGAACCCAGAAAGTCTTCAGCCCGGTGTTATTGAGGTCAAGAGAGTAAAAGGAATTTAATCATGGCCAGAATGAACATGGCGGAACTGGATAATATGCAAAACGCAATGCTGGATGGCGGCGCGGATTCACTTTATCAGCTTGGGCTGAAATATTCGGCCGGCAAGGGGGTCGATACAGACCTGGTGAGTGCCCATAAATGGTTCAATCTGGCCGCGATGCGAGGCAATCGGGAGGCACGCGACTATCGCACGGAGCTTGCAAGAGAAATGTCGGTCAACGACGTCGCCGAAGCTCAGCGTCAGGCGCGGGAGTGGCTGAGATGCCACTAAGATAGACTTCGGAAGGGGCCGTATAATCAATAATAAGGGCGGCCTTTAGAATAAAGACAAAACCGAAGTTTAGCAGAACAGGGCGTTTTTCGGGCCAAGGGCCCCGAAAAGCGCCCTGATTGCTTTGGGAGTTGATTTTAGCGCGAGCCGCGCCGGGCGAGATAGACCCCGCACAGGATCACCGCCGCGCCGGCAAACTGCCACGGGCTCATGCCTTCGGACAGGATGAGCCAGGCGGCGATGGCGGCGATTACCGGCTGCATCAACAGCACGACGGAAGAAAAGGCGGCCGGCAGATGGGCCAGCGCATAGGCGATCATGCCCTGGCCGCCGGTATGGGAGAACCAGGCCAGCCCGAGCAGGATCAGCCAGCCCTGGAGGGTGGCGGCCAGCATGGAGCTGCTGAAAAACCAGGCCACCGGAAACAGAAACACCACGGTGACCAAAGTGCCCCAGGCCATGAAGGTGGCGGAGCTGAATTTGCTGCGCAGACGGCTGACCGAAACGATATAGCCGGCATAGAAAAAGGCGGTGATCAGGCCCAGCATGTCGCCGAACAGGTTCTTGCTGCTGATGGTGAGGCTGTCGCCCAGCAGAATGACCGCGCCCATGGTGGCGA
>PKTQ01000172.1 GCA_002869085.1 Hyphomicrobiales bacterium
AATCGCCATGGCTTCGGCAAGACTTCGCACCATAAGAAGAGCTTCGGCAAGATTTCACGCCACAAGAAGAGCTTACGCAAGACCTCGCGCCACAAGAAGAGCTTCGGAAAGACCTCGCGCCATAAGAAGAGCTTCGGCAAGATCGCGCGCCACATGAAGAAGCATGCGAAAAAGCATCATCGCAAGAAAAGACATGCCAAAAGGCATCATCACAGGAAGCATAAAAAGCATAAGCACCACAAGAAAACGACCGTGACGGTTGAACCGACCGATGCGAACTCATGCGTCTGGCCGCTGTTCAAGTGCTAGCTTCATATTTGGCGGGCTGATCCCGCACACACAGGCCGGCCGGCGATCATCATGACCGCCGGCCGAAAGTCTTTCTCGAGCGAGTGTTGGAAGCGCTATCTGAGGCGCTATTTAAAGCCGTCCGGGCTGAAATGATATTTGCGGCTGCAGAACTGGCAATTGACGGTGATCAGCCCGTTCCCGTCCAGCATGCCGGCGCGCTCATCGGCGCTGAACTGCTCCAGCATGGAGCTGACCCCGGCCTCGGAACAGCCGCAATGGGCGCGCAATGGCTGGGGGTCGAACACCCGCACCTGCTCTTCATGGAAAAGCCGATAGAGCAATTGTTCGGGCGCCAGGGTCGGGTCGAGCAGTTCATGCGCTTCGACGGTTTTCAACAGCAGACCGGCGCGGTTCCAGTCCTCGGCGGCGGCAGCAACCGGGGTGCCGCCCTCGCCCGGCAGGTGCTGCAGCATGATGCCGCCGGCACGCCAGCCCTCCCCCTCGCCGGTCTTGATCGGCCCGGCCGCCAGATGGATCCGGGTCGGAATCTGTTCGGAGCGCTCGAAATAGCCATGGGCGGCGTCGGCCAGGGTCTGGCCTTCCAGGGCGACAATGCCCTGATAGCGCTCCATATGGGTGCCCTGATCGATGGTGAAAGCCAGATGGCCCTTGCCGAGCATGTCGGCGCCAGAAGCCACCTCAGCCGGGTCAAAACGGGCATAGGCGCGCAAATCCCCGGGGGTGGCGAAATCAGCCACCATCAGGCTGACCGGTCCGTCGGACTGGCTTTGCAGGATGAAACGGCCGTCGAATTTTAAGCTGGCGCCCATCAGGCCGGCGAGGCAGGCCGCCTCGCCCAGCAATGCGGAGACCGGGCCGGGGTAATCATGCCGGGCGATGATTTCGGTGATCGCGCCGCCGAGGCGGATGATCTTGCCGCGCAATTGGGCGTTTTCCAGCCGGAAGGGCAGGATCAGATCGTCAGCGGCGGCGGGAGCGGTGGCCATGATCAGCCCTGGCTCAGGCACCAGGCCAGCACGGCCTTTTGGGCGTGCAGCCGGTTCTCAGCCTCGTCGAACACCACCGAGCGCGACCCGTCGATCACCTCGGCGGTGACTTCCTCGCCGCGATGGGCCGGCAGGCAATGCATGAACACCGCCTTCTCGCCGGCCTTGTCCATCAGGGCCGAATTGACCTGATAGGGCTGGAGCAGATTATGGCGGTTGGCGGCATCCGCATCGCCCATCGAGACCCAGCAATCGGTCACGACGCAATCGGCGCCGGCCACCGCTGCCTCCGGGTCGGTGGTCAGGCTGATGCGCCCGCCGCGCGCCCTCGCCCAGTCCATGATCTCCCCGGCCGGGGGAAGTTGTTCGGGGCAGGCGAGCGTTAATTCGAAATCCAGCAGGGCGGCGGCCTCGATCCAGGAGGCGGCGACATTATTGCCGTCGCCGCACCAGGCCACCTTGGCGTTTTTGATCGGCCCGACATGTTCCTCATAGGTGAGAATGTCGGCCATGATCTGACAGGGATGGGTGCGGTCGGTCAGGCCGTTGATCACCGGCACGGTGGCGTATTCGGCCAGATCGGTCAGATGGCTGTGCTCGGTGGCGCGCAGCATGATGATGTCCACATAGCGCGACAGGACCCGGGCGGTGTCGGCGATGCTCTCGCCGCGGCCGATCTGCATGTCGTCGCCATTGAGCACGATGGTTTCGCCGCCAAGCTCGCGCATGCCCACATCGAACGAGACCCTTGTGCGGGTGGAGGGTTTTTCGAAAATCATCGCCAGCTTGCGCCCGGCCAGCACGGATTCCACCGCGCCCTGCCCGCGGGCCTGTTTCATGGCGGCGGCATGGTCGAGAATGGCGCGGATCTGTTCCGCCCCGATCGGCGACAGGTCGAGAAAATGCCGGGTCATGATGTCTGCTCCTCCAGATGCTCGGCCTCAAGGCGGGCGCAGGCCTTGTCCAGCCGGCTGGCGGCCTCGGCGATTTCAGTTTCGGTGATGATCAGCGGCGGCAGCAGGCGCACCACATTCTCGCCGGCACCCACCACCAGCAGCCCCTCTTCCAGGCAGGCGGCGGCAAGCTCGGTATTGGGGACTTTACATTTCAGGCCCAGCATCAGCCCCTCGCCGCGCAGCTCCTCCAGCACATCGGAATGGCTGTCGATAATCCCGGCCAGGGTCTGGCGCAGCTTGAGCCCCATGGCGCGCACATGGGGCAGGAAATCCTCCTGCAGGACCACATCCAGCACCGCATTGCCCACCGCCATGGCCAGCGGATTGCCGCCATAGGTGGTGCCATGAGTGCCCTTGGTCATGCCGGAGGCCGCCTCGGTGGTGGCCAGGCAGGCACCGAGCGGAAAACCGCCGCCGATCCCCTTGGCGATCGCCATGATGTCAGGCTCGGCATTGACGACGTCATGAGCGAACAGATGGCCGGTCCGGCCGACGCCGCATTGCACCTCGTCATAAATCAGCAGCAGGCCGCGCTCGTCGCAGAGCTTGCGCAGTTGGCGCAGAAAAGCCGGTTCGACGGTGCGTACGCCGCCCTCGCCCTGCACCGGCTCGATCAGAATGCCGGCGGTCTCGGGCGTGATGGCGGCCTTGACCGCTTCGAGGTCTCCCAGCGGCACCTGGTCGAAGCCTTCGGTTTTGGGGCCGAAGCCTTCCAGATATTGCTCCTTGCCGCCGGCGGCAATGGTCGCCAGGGTGCGGCCGTGAAACGCCCCTTCGAAGGTGATCAGCCGGAAGCGCTCGGGATGGCCGCTGACATAGTGATAGCGCCGCGCGGTCTTGATGGCGCATTCCAGCGCCTCGGCGCCGGAATTGGTGAAAAAGGCCAGGTCGGCGAAGGTGTTGTCCACCAGACGCTGGGCCAGGGATACCTGCCCCGGCACCTGATACAGATTGGAGGTGTGCCACAATTTGCCGGCCTGATTGGTCAGGGCCTCGACCAGATGCGGATGGGCATGGCCGAGCGCATTGACCGCGATGCCGGCGCCGAAATCGAGGAATCGGCGCCCGTCAGTGGTCTCCAGCCAGGCGCCTTCGCCCTTTTCGGGGGCGATTCCATAACGGGCATAGGTCTGATAAATCGGGCTCGACATGACACTGTTCCTGATCAAGGCGTTTCAGGGGATGGCCCATTGGCGGGCCGGGCCGGAAACACCGGTTCAACATTCAAGGCTTGCGGCGCATCGCCGTCTGGCGCGGGCTTTCCTGCGCGGTGCACGCGGCTGGCTGCGAAAACCAAAAAGCCGCCGGAAGCGGCGGCGGCAAACCAAGGCAAATGTTCTAATGCCATTGCGGGCGCGGTGTCAATCATTTCACCCGGGAAGCGGGGCTCAGCTGCGCGGCGGCCGGAACAGGTAAAAAGCCAGCCAGACAGGCAGGATAACCAGCACACCGAGCGCGATATGCGGCGCGGCCCAGCGCAATGTGCGGCGGATCATCTCAAGCGCACCCTCGGAGCTGATGCCGATTTCCGAAAACAGCTTTTCGGCGGTGATGCCGAAATGGGACAGGATCAGCCCCATCAGCAGGGATGCCACCAGAATCCGGAATATGGAAAGCGTCATGCGATACATGGGCGCGCGATAAATTGCCTCTGAAACAGAAGGCTATTCTAGCTGCAACAGTATTCTAGCGGCAACAGATAGAATTCTGACCCCCTGATCGGCGGGCGCCGCGCCGGACGCCGCCGAAGCCTGGTCAGGACGCGGCTTTCTTTCGGCGCCGGTCGCTGGTGGGCTGATAAGCAATGGCGGCGTGCTCCTTGCAATAGGGCATTCCGCTCTCGCTGCGGCCACCGCAGAAATGGAAATCGCTGTCACCCGGATCGCCGATCGGCCATTTGCAGGTTTTCTCGGTCAGGGTCAGAACCGTGCAGCGCTCGCCCGAGGTGAGATCGACCTCACGGATCGCCGGTTCGGGCTTGGCCTCGGGCTCCGGCGCCGCCGCCTGGTCGGGCTCGGATTTCAGCGCGGTGGCGCCCATGGTCGGCAGGGCGCTTCTCGGCCCACGGGGCATGGACGGCTTCTGCTTGACGGTTTTGGGGCGCGCGGTGCGCGTGGGGCGGCCCCGGCCCGAGAGGCCGAGACGATGGACCTTGCCGATCACCGCATTGCGGGTGACGCCGCCCATGCGGGTGGCGATCTGACTCGCGCTCAGGCCTTCGGCCCAGAGCTTTTTCAGCTCCTCAACCCGCTCATCAGTCCAAGACATGAAATTCTCCTCAATATGGGGCCGCATCGAAAATTTCGATCACCAGCAGCAAAATCCGCCATTTCCTTTGCCGCAATGATCGGATAATCTGCCCGCCGGGCCCTCACAGCATTGCCTCATTCAAGATTTGCTCCCTACAAGGCCGCATCACCACAACATCTCGTAGAAGAACAACTCAGACACTACTATATGCCTTGAATCCCCCGCAAGAGTCCGGGATAAAAAAAGATCAGTTTTCCCCAGCAAACAGGAACGCCGACATGCCAGACCCAATCCAAGCGCCGCAGCCCATGCGCATCCGGAATCTCGGACCGGTCAACTGGCTCGGCCTGTGGACTCTCTATCTGAAGGAAGTCCGGCGATTCATGAAGATCATCACCCAGACCATCCTGGCGCCGGTGAGCACATCGCTGCTGTTTCTGGCCATTTTCGCGCTGGCTCTGGCCGGCACCCGCCCGGATGTGGCCGGGGTGCCTTTTCTGAAATTTCTCGCCCCCGGGCTGATCATGATGACCCTGATGCAGAATGCGTTCGCCAACACCTCCTCGTCGCTGATGATCGCCAAGGTGCAGGGCAATATTGTCGATGTGCTGATGCCGCCGCTGTCGCCGGCCGAACAGACGATCGCCATTGCCATGGGCGGCCTGACCCGCGGCCTGCTGGTGGCGGTGGCCTGCGGCGCGGCGATGTGGCCGTTTACCGGGCTGCATGTGCATGCGGCGGCGGCGATCTTGTTTTTCGCGGTGTCGGCGGCCCTGATGATGTCGCTGATCGGCATATTGGGCGGTATCTGGGCCGAGAAATTCGATCACATCCAGGCCCTGACCAATTTTGTGGTCACCCCGCTGGCCTTCCTGTCCGGCACGTTCTACTCGGTTGCGCAATTGCCGGACTTTGCCCGCTCGATCGCCTATGCCAATCCGTTCTTCTATCTCATCGACGGGTTCCGCTATGGCTTTACCGGCCTCGCCGACAGCTCGCTGTGGCTCGGCGCCGGTCTGGTCAGCCTGATCAATCTCGTTCTGGGGGTGGCCTGTTACAGCCTGTTCAAATCCGGTTACCGGCTGAAAGCCTGAGCGGCGAGGCGCCGGTGAGTTCATTTTAAGTGATAATCGGTTCCTGCCCGCTCCCCCGCCCGGCCACCCAGGGAGTGTGTCTCAAGGTGTCCGGGCGGGGGAGCGGTCGCTTCTTAAGCTGTCTGCCGATCCTGTCCGGCTCACTGCCTCACATGCTCAACCGTCATTCCAGCGAAAGCTGGAATCCAGTCCTTATCTGTTGACCAATCTTCAGCAAACCAGTGAAGCGTCATGGATCCCGGATCAAGTCCGGGATGACGATGGGGTGAAGGCAAAATGCTGATGCCGGGGTGTCGGGCGGGTAGCGGGCCTGACTTAAAAATTCTGCCGATCCTGCCCGACCCGATGCTAATGATAGGGGTCGGCGGCGTCGCGCAGGCCATCGCCGAGGAAGTTGAAGGCCAGCACAGTGACGATCACCGGCATCATCGGCAGCATCAGCCACGGATAGAGCGCCACCGCCTCGATATTCTGGGCCTCGGCCAGCAGCACCCCCCAGGAGGTCACCGGCGGGCGCAGGCCAAGGCCGAGAAAGCTCAACGCCGTCTCGCCCAGGATCATCGCCGGCACCGACAGGGTGGCCGAGGCAATGAGATGGCTCATGAAATTGGGTAGCAGATGCCGGCCGATAATATGGGTCGGCCCGGCCCCCATCAGGCGGGCGGCCACCGCGTAATCCTCCTCGCGCAGGGCCAGCAATTTGGAGCGTACGGCGCGGGCCAGCCCCGGCCAGTCGAGCAGGCCGAGAATGATGGTAATGCCGAAATAGATGCCGATCGGACTCCAATTGGCCGGCAGGGCCGCCGACAGGGCCATCCACAGGGGCAGTTCGGGCAAGGAGCGCAGAATCTCGATAATGCGCTGCACCAGATTGTCGATACGGCCGCCGAAATAGCCCGCCGCCCCGCCGATTGAAATGCCGAGCAGGAAGGAAATGGTGATGCCGATCAGCCCGACCGTGAGCGATATGCGCCCGCCATAAAGCAGGCGCGAGGCCATGTCGCGCCCAAGCCGGTCAGTGCCGAGCAGGAAAAATGTGCCGTTTTTGGGCGGGCACAGCAGATGGACATTGCCCGGGATCAGACCCCAGAAGCGGTAGCTGTCGCCGGTGCAGAAAAAGCGGATCGGCTGCGGCTTGGTCCGGTCCTCGCTATATTCGCGCTTCAGGGTCTGCATATTGAGCTTATAGCTGAGCGGGTAGACGAACGGCCCGACAAGGCTGCCCTCATGAAAGAGGTGCGGGGCCTGGGGCGGCGCATAGATGAAATCGGTATGGCGGCTGTGCAGCTCGTAAGGGGCCAGAAACTCGGTGATCAATATGGTGCCGTAGGAGGCGAGCAGGATGAGCCCGGCGGCAACGGCCAGCTTGTGGCGGGCAAAGCGCCACCACATCATCTTCCATTGCGAGGCGAGGAAGAACCGCTCCTGCTCGGGGGTGAGCGCGTCCTCATCGGCGATCTCGAACGGGGCTTCCGATACGTAATGGGGCAGCTTCGCGCTCATCGCCGGACCCCCCCTTCCAGACGGATGCGCGGGTCGAGCATGGCCAGCAGGATGTCGGAGACGAACATGCCGAGCACGGTCAGCAGGGCCAGGAACATCAGGAACGAGCCGGCCAGATACATGTCCTGGCTTTGCAGCGCCGAGAGCAGCATCGGACCGGTGGTGGGCAGGGACATCACCGCCGAAACGATCACCGCGCCGGAAACGATCTGCGGCAGCAGGCTGCCGATATCGGCGATGAACGGGTTCAGGGCCAGCCGCAGCGGATATTTGAGCAGCAGCCGCAGCTCGCCCAGCCCCTTGGCGCGGCCGGTGATCACATATTGCTTGTTCAGCTCGTCGAGCAGATTGGCGCGCAGGCGCCGGATCATGCCGGCGGTGCCGGACGTGCCGATCACCACCACCGGCACCCATAAATGCTCAAGCACCGACAGCACCTTGCCCCAGGACCAGGGCTGGTTGACATATTCCGGACCCATCAGCCCGCCGATCGAGGTGCCGAACAGGTTGTTGGCCATATAGAGCAGGATCAGCGCCAGCAGGAAATTGGGGGTGGCGAGGCCGAGAAAGCCGAGCAAAGTGATGCCGTGATCGGACCAGCTATATTGATGGGTGGCCGAATAGACCCCGATCGGAAACGAGACCAGATAGACGAAGATCACGGTGGAGAAGTTCAGCACCATGGACAGCCACAACCGGTTGCCGACCACATCCTTCACCGGCAAATCATATTCGAAGGAATAACCGAGATCGCCGTGAAACAGCCCCCACAGCCACCAGCCATATTGTTCGATCAGCGGACGGTCGAGGCCATATTGCTCGCGCAGAAAGGCGATCTTCTTCGGATCGACCGTTTCGCCCTGGGAGCGCAGTTCCTCGATATAGGTGGTCAGATAGTCGCCGGGGGGCAGCTGGATGATGATGAACACCAGGGCGCTGATCACCAGCAGGGTCAGCGCCATGATGCCGATGCGGCGGGCCAGATAGGACAGCATGCTTATTTTTCCCCCGCGTCATCGAACCAGAATGTGTCGGGCCGGTAGACGCCGAAATCGGCGCCCGGATCCCAGTTATAGAGCGCCTTTTGCGGCACATTGCGCAGGCCTTTGCGCACGCAGACCGGCTGCAACACTCCGGATACAAGGCCAATGCTCAGCGCCTGATCGGCCCAGATTTCCAGCATTTCTTCCCAGATGCGGGTGCGTTCGGCGCTGTCGCCGGTCCTGATCCAGCGGTTATTGAGCTGGAGCAGCCGTCGCACCGGCGGCACGTCCACATCCTCGAGCTTCAGGCGCGAGGCGGCGGCGGCAAAGCCCCATTTGGGCCATTGCAGCTGATCGTCGCGGGTGGGCGCAAGATCGGCCGGCGGGGTGTCCGGCCCGGCCAGACCATTGCCCAACCCGAACCAGATCGACATCACGGTCTTGCCGGCCTTGGCGCGGCGGCGCAGCACCTCGCGCCGGGTCGGCTTGATGAACATGCGGATGCCGGCCTGGCGCCAGGTGTCGCGGATCAGCTCCAGCACATCGGCCTGGTCGGAATCCTCGCCGGCGGTCTCGACGATGATCTCCATCGGACGCCCGTCGGGCAGCAGGCGAATGCCGCCGCTGCCGCGCTTGTCGAGCCCGAGACGGTCGAGCATCAGATTGGCCTGAGCAAGATCATATTTGGCCCAGCGGGTGCGGAAACTGTCACGATAGAGCGGGCTTTCGGCCAGCACGGTGTCATTGCCCTCGGTCGCAAGGCCGTAAAACACCACCTGATTGATCTCATGCCGGTCGATGGCCAGGGACAGGGCGCGGCGAAAATCGGTCTGGCGCACCAGCTTGGCCCACACCGGATCGGTGACGTTCAGATTGGGATAGAGCGCCATTTGCGATCCCTTGGCGGTCTTCCACAGGCGAACTTCGAAATTATTGCGCTTCTCGCCCTGCTTCAGGAAGGTGTAATTCTTGAACTGGACATAGCGGGCCTGCAGATCGGACTCGCCGGTGCCGACCTTGGCGGGGATCAGCTTGGCGCTGGCGATGGAGACGACCATTTTGTCGAGATAGGGCAATTGCCGCCCGGCCGTGTCGATGCGGTGATAATAGGGATTGCGGCTGAACACGAAGCGCTCGGCGGGCGGGCGCATGGTGCTGATCCAGGGCTGCAATGTGGGCTGGTCCGGATTGTCATAGCGATATTGCCGGTCGCGTGAGAAATGCAGCGCGCGCCAATTGCGCTTATGGGCAGCCTCGACCTTGGCCTGCAATTCGGCCTCGGCCACATATTTGGCGTGAAACTGCTTCAGATAATGGGCCGGACGGTAGATCCATAGCGGGTTGGGCCGGGCCAGGGCCGGCAGGAAGAACGGATTGGGTTCATCCCAGCTATAGCGGATGGTGTTCGGGCCGAGAATCTCGAATTTCGGCAATTTGCCGTTGACCAGCAGCGATTTGGGCGGCCCATGGGGCGAGATGTCCTTATCGAGGGCCATGTCCTGCCAGTAATAGCGGAAATCCTCAGGCGTGAAGGGATGGCCGTCGGACCATTTGTGCCCCTGGCGCAGGGTGAAGGTGAAGATGCGCCCGTCCTCGACCTTGAAGCTTTTCAGGATATCGGCTTTCAGGCGGAATTTGCGGTCATAACCGACCAGGCGGGCATAGCCGAACACCACCACCTGGCGGATATCCTTCTGCCGGGCCATCAGCACGCGCAGATCGCCGCCATGGCGGCCGGGCGCAAGGTGCGGCCCTGTGAGGCGGACAATCGAGGGCTCGGCGGGAATGCGGGCGGCAATGGCCGGCAGACGGCCCGACAACACCTCGTCCTTCAGGGACGGGGTCTCGATCAGCGGCGCTGGTATCGCCTCTCCGGCCAAGACCGGCCCCACCGCGAGCTTTGCGAGCGCGCACAGGCCGAGGGCAAGGCCAAACAACCCTCTCATATTCGTTCCTCCGCCGCCCCCGGCATAAAGATGTAATTCGCATATCCGAAATCCGCGAATATATGCCTTACTGTGTAGCCGAGCCCATCGGTGATGTCGAGAATGGGGAGCAGATTTTCATCCTGGACCTCAAGCATCAATAGCGGGCGATCGCGCCGGATCAGCGCCTCGGCGCCTTTCAGCACATCCTCTTCCATGTCCTCCACATCGATCTTCAGCAGATCGACTTTTTGCGTGATCATCTCGCCGAGCGGCCTGACTTCGATGGCGCCGCCGGCGTCTGCCCGCAGGCGGGCGGTGCCGAGATGGCCGCGCCGCCCGGTTGCGATGCCGGCGCGCCCCGTTGCGGCGCCGATGGCGGTGCCGAGACAGGAGACATCGACATTGTCCAGCCGGTTTTCGGCGATCATCGCCTTCAAAAACCCAATCGCATCCGGGTTGGGCTCGATCGGAATCACTGTCTTCGCTTTGAGAATCCGGGCGAAAAACAGGGTGTGATTGCCGGTATTGGCGCCGATATCGACAATGGTGCCGGGACCTGGCAGCAGCGCCTTCAAGACCATCAGATCGGGCTGCTCGGAAAACAGGCCGCGCAATTGCTCGCGTTCCAGGGCCGGGTTGCGGCCGGTATAGGGCAGTTTCAGCGGCTCGCCAAATTGCTGCAGCTCGATAAAGCAGGGATGGCGGACCAGATCCTCGATCAGGAATTGCCGGTCCTCGGGGGAAAGCTCCACCAGCGCGGGAACCCTCGTCAGGGGCTGGGCGGTCTTCAGGCAGCGCCTTGCGCGCCACAGGCGGCTCAAATAACGGGCGAACCAGGCAGGATCGCCCGCATCCTCCGGGCTGATCACCCCGGCGGCGGCGCGCATGAGATGGGAGCCGCCGACCCACCATTCCAGCGCCATGTGATGCAACTCGGCGCGGCTCTGTCCGGAGAATTTGGCGCGGCGGGGGGCTTGGAGCGTTCCGTCCGGCGCGGTGATTTCCGCCCCGCCCCAGACAATGTCATAGGCGGCCAGCGCCGGCGCCAGCATGGCCAGGGCATCGGTGTGCAGAAGCTCGCCCGCATCGAGCAGGAATATCCACTCGGCGCCGCCGGCGCGGGCCTCGGCGAGGCCGCGCTGCCAGGCCTCGGCGCGCCCTGCCCCCACCGCGATGATCGGGGCGGTCGGGGCGAAAACCCGGCCGTCATTGGCGGCCCGCACCGATTGCAGAACCTCCGCTTCCGGCGCGTCCCGGCCCGGCGGCGTGATGATGACAATGGCGAGGCGCGGCTTCGCTGGCATGTCAGGCCGGAACCGTGTCGCCATGGGCGCGGACGAAATGCCCGCCGCCCAGATCGAGAAATTCGGGGCGCTCGCCGGCGCGGGCGTCATAGGGGCTGGGCCAGTTCTTGGGCTCGGTCATGCGCCCGTCGCGGGTGACGGTGAAGTCGAGCGGATTGTTCAGATCCGGCGAGGGGGCGGCGGCCAGCAGCGCCTTGGTATAGGGGTGCTGCGGGGCGCTGAACAGGGCCTCGCGCGGCGCGATCTCCACCAGATGCCCCCGGCACATCACCGCGATGCGGTCGGCGATGTAGTTCACCACCGCCAGATCATGGGAGATGAACAGATAGGTCAGGCCCAATGTGCTCTGCAGGTCCTTGAGCAGATTGAGCACCTGGGCCTGGATCGACACATCCAGCGCCGACACCGGCTCGTCGCAGATGATCAGTTCAGGGCGGAGCGCGAGGGCGCGGGCAATGCCGATGCGCTGGCGCTGGCCGCCGGAGAAGCTGTGCGGATAGCGGTTGAGATAGCGCGGATCCAGGCCGACGAGCTGCATCAGCTCCATCACCATTTCGCGGCCGCGCCCGTCCTTGGTGCGGTTGTGGATGCCCAGAGGCTCGGTGAGGATGTTGTAGACGGTCATGCGCGGATTGAGCGAGCCGAACGGATCCTGGAATATATATTGGATGCGCGGCCGGTAAGGCACCAGCGCCTTGTCGTCGAGCCGTTCCAGATGCACGGGGTTGCCGTCATCGTTGAACACAATCTCGCCGCTATCGGGGTTGATCGCCCCCATCAGCATGCGGGCGATGGTGGTCTTGCCGCAGCCGCTCTCACCCACCAGGCCGAGGCTTTCGCCGCGCTGAATATCGAAATTGACATGATCGACCGCGATGATCTTCTGCTGCGGCTTGGAGCTGAGGGAAAAGGCGCCGGAGCGGATGGTGAAGCTGCGGGTGAGATCGCGCACCGAAAGGATCGGGCCGCTGTCCTGCGTCTGCGGCTGCTGCCGGGCCTGCATCAGATGGCCGGTCTTGGGCTCGATGGCGCGCAGCGGCTTCAGGCGCTCGGAAGGGTCGGCATCGACCAGCGGCACCGCCTGCATCAGCGCCCTTAAGTAAGGATGGCGCGGGTCCTGGAAGATATCCTCGACCGCGCCCATTTCCATCACCTCGCCGCGATAGACCACCACCACCTCTTCGGCCATATTGGCCACCACGCCCATATCATGGGTGATGAGCAGCACCGCCATGTTGAGTTTCTTCTGCAAATCGCGGATCAGGCCGAGAATCTGCGCCTGGACGGTGACGTCGAGGGCGGTGGTGGGCTCGTCGGCGATCAGCAGCGCCGGACCGCAGACCAGCGCCATGGCGATCATGGCGCGCTGGCGCAGGCCGCCCGAAAGCTCGAAGGGATAGGTGTCGAAGCCGCGATTTGGGTCGGGAAAGCGCACCAGCTCCAGCAATTCGGTGCAGCGCATGCGCGCTTCGGCCTTGCTGATCTTCTCATGCAGGCGCAGGGCCTCGGAGATCTGATCGCCGACCGTGTGCAGCGGCGACAGGGAGGTCATGGGCTCCTGGAAAATGATCGAGATGCGCCCGCCGCGAATGTCGCGATAGCCCTGGCTGCGCGGGTCGAGGGCGGCGAGATCCACCACCTCGCCCGCTTTGCGCGGATCGGCAAACAGGATTTCGCCTTTTTCCAGCCGGGCATTGTCCGGCAGGATGCCCATGATGGCCTGGGCGCTGACCGATTTGCCCGAGCCGCTCTCGCCGACAATGGCGACGCAGCTACCGGCGCGGATGCGGAAGGAAACGCCCTTCACCGCCTCGACGCGTCCGGCGCGGGATTCGAACGAGACGTGCAGGTCTTTGACCGTGATGAGGTCCGTCATTGCTTGCCCTTCTTATGCGAGGCCTTGCCTCTTATTATCTGAAGCCAAATGCCTCACCGACGCCAAGCCACTTTACGCAGCTATGACCGCCCGTCAAGTCAAGCAGGCGGGCGATGAAATCCCAGCCCGCATCGTCATGATCGAGATGGTGGCTGAGCAGGCCGGTGGGCTCTTCCGCATCGACCTCGCCAAGGCGCCGGGCGGCGAGATGGGCGATGAGCTGGGCCAGTACCGGCGCCTCACCCAGGAAGAGGCGGTCGCCGCGCCAATTGACGGGATCGACATGGGTGTTGACCTGCGCCAATGCCGGGACGGCATTGGCGCGCTCGCGCGGGCCGAAGGTTGAGATACCGCGCAGCCCCAGCCCGGGCAGCACCGGCAGCAGGCGCTGATCGAAGCGGTTCCAGGGCGGCACCAGCACCTGGGCGCCAAGGCCAAGCTCGCTTAACAAGCGGCGGCCACTCATCAGATCGGCAAGTACCGCCTTGCGCTCCCTGGTGTCCGGGAACTCGTTCTTCTTGGCGCCCGCCTCGGCGTGATTGTGATGGGCAAAGCCATGCTGCATGATTTCAAGATGATCGAAG
>PKTQ01000311.1 GCA_002869085.1 Hyphomicrobiales bacterium
CATCATCGAATCTGTTCTTGATCATCGCCGCCTCATCCCGGATTTGCTTGGGTTTTCGTCCCGGTCAGATTACTCTTCATTGCTGGATATCGCAATAATCTTTCTTAAACACGCATGATCGTTTAATATTAACGAAGGAATATGACCGATCCATAATCGCGCCGCCGCCCCGGCAAAGATTATTGCCGCCGGGTTTTACTCGGGGCACACATGGATTATATCGGGGGTAAGCATATCGCAGACTCATCCGCAGTCTGCCCTCCACATCATCCGGTCCTATTGGGAGCCCCGTTCATCATGTCCGAAACCCTTCACGCCAAAGTTCTCATTCTCGGCTCCGGCCCCGCCGGCTATACCGCCGCCATCTATGCCTCCCGCGCCATGCTGGAACCGGTTCTGATTCAGGGCATCCAGCCCGGCGGCCAGCTCACCATCACCACCGATGTGGAGAACTATCCCGGTTTCGCCGAACCCATTCAGGGCCCCTGGCTGATGGAGCAGATGCAGGCCCAGGCCGAGCATGTCGGCACCCGGATTATCAGCGACATCATCGTCAAGGCTGAATTGGATGCCAAACCGGTGCGCCTGACCGGCGATTCCGGCACCGTCTACACCGCCGACACTCTGATTATCTGCACCGGCGCCCAGGCGCGCTGGCTCGGTCTTGAATCCGAAACCAAGTTCCAGGGCTTCGGGGTTTCGGCCTGCGCCACCTGTGACGGCTTCTTCTATCGCGGCAAGCCGGTCGCGGTGATCGGCGGCGGCAATACTGCGGTCGAAGAGGCTCTGTTCCTGACCAATTTCGCCTCCAAGGTCACCCTAGTGCATCGCCGGGACGAGTTGAGGGCCGAGAAGATCCTGTCCCAGCGCCTGCTCAAACACGACAAGGTCGAGGTCAAATGGGACAGCGTGCTCGATGAGGTGCTCGGCACCGAGCAACCGATGGGCGTCACCGGCGCCCGGCTGAAAAACGTCAAGACCGGCCAGACCGAGGAGATCACCGTCGACGGCGTGTTCATCGCCATCGGCCATTCCCCCTCGAGCGAGCTGTTCACCGACCAGCTCGACATGAAACCGAACGGCATCATCCTCACCGCCCCCAATTCCACCGCCACTTCGGTGCCCGGCGTGTTCGCCGCCGGCGATGTCACCGACGATGTGTTCCGCCAGGCGGTCACCGCCGCCGGCATGGGCTGCATGGCGGCGCTGGAAGCGGAAAAATATATCGCCGACCAGGACGGCTGAGCGCCGATGCCGGACGGCTCCGGGTTCAGCCTCGACCCCCGGCTGCTTGCCGACACGGCGGTGTTGGGTGAGTTGCCCCTGTGCCATGTGGGGCTGATGCTTGATGCCCGCTATCCCTGGCTCATCCTGGTGCCCCGCCGCGCCGATATGCGGGAGATTTCCGATCTGGACGCCGCCGACCGCGCCGCACTTATCGAGGAAATCGCCCTTTGCTCACAGGCGGTGCAGCATATGTTCGCCCCGGACAAGCTGAATGTCGGGGCGCTTGGCAATATTGTCAGCCAGTTACACATCCACATTCTTGCCCGCAGCAAGGGCGATGCCGCCTGGCCCGGCCCGGTCTGGGGCCACGGCGCGCCCCTTGCCTATGGCGAGGAAGCGCTGGAAGCGGCCCGGACCGGCTTGCGGGCTGCCCTCGCCGGCCACTTGATCGCCGCCGGCTGACA
Source organism: Hyphomicrobiales bacterium (assembly GCA_002869085.1). Classification (GTDB taxonomy): domain Bacteria; phylum Pseudomonadota; class Alphaproteobacteria; order Rhizobiales; family BM303; genus BM303. The sequence goes on from PKTQ01000311.1 coordinate 1,692, forward strand.
GGCTCAATCGAGCAGCCAGCGAAACGCCCGCCCCAGCTCAGCCGCGCCGCCCTGCCGGAACCAGCGCCCATGGGCGATGATGATACGCTCCGGCTCCCAGCCGATCATGGTCTCGACCGCCGCTTTCAGTTCCGTTTTTTGTTTGCGGAAGGTCAGGCGCATGTCGCGCGGCATCTGTCCGTCCGGATGCTGGATGCCGGCGAGCCGGGTCAGCCACCGTTTCAGCCCTGAGCCCAGCTTGCCGGCCTCGAAATTCTCAATGAGGTCGGTCAGGATCAATGTGCGGCTGGATTTGTGAAAAAACACCATCTCGGTCATAAAGCTGCCGTGTACCGGCAGGGTGATGAGATCATCGTCCCACGGATAAAGATCCTGCGCGCCAAGTTCACGGCAATCGAAATCGATATGCGCCCCCGCCTGCTCGCGGATGCGCGGCGCCAGCCAGATCTCGGCTTGGGGAAACTGCCGCTTCCAGTCCGGAAGCCACCAGTAATGGATGCGGTTGGGGCCGATCACCCAGCCGACCGG
>PKTQ01000060.1 GCA_002869085.1 Hyphomicrobiales bacterium
CCAGCCTTGCCATGCGGTCCTCGAACACGAAGCCCGGCTCAAGCTGCAATTCGATATGGCGCCCGCGCGGCAGGGTGGCGGCCAGTCCGCCGCCTTCGATTTCGTCGCCCAGGATCTTGTGGTCATAGCGGCGGGTCGGGTGGGTCAGCCAGGCTTCGCGGATGTTCTTGTCGCTGATGGTGACCCGCGCATCCGGCGTGGCGAAGGGCTTGTTGCGGGCGCGAAACCGGGGGATGAAGCGGGCCTGAACCGGGATCAGCCGCATCTTGCCCTTGCGGAAGCTGACACTGAGCCACAATTTGCTGCATTTTTCCACGAGCACATGCCCGGGCAGCCCGCCGGCGTGAATGCCTTTCAGCAGCGGATCCCCGGGCGCGATGGTCCGGATGCAGCCAAGCTCGGCGCCGATTTGCCGGCGCTCTCCCGCTGAAGCGGGCAGAGCACTGAGCGCGGCAAGGAAGATGAGGGCGAAGAGGCGATGAAGGGTCATGGCGGGTTATTAAAATCCTTTCACGCGAGGCAGGCCAGCATCTTGCGCCAGTGGCCATGGCGGCAGCAAGGGCGGATTCGGCGCTATCATCAGCGACTTTAGACCACCCAGGCGGCCAATAACTTGACCAAAGCCGGGTCGCGGTGTATCGCGCGGGGAAGTATCCGTGCAAGGAAAGAAAAAAATGAGCACTGCGCCCCACAGCCCTGAGATGATCGAGGCCGCCAAAACCAGCAAATCCTGGGCCTTTGACGAGGCGCGCAAATTGCTGAAACGGCTTGAGCGGATGCCGGAAAAGGAAGGGCCGGTACTGTTCGAAACCGGCTATGGCCCGTCCGGCCTGCCTCATATCGGCACTTTCGGCGAGGTGGCCCGCACCACCATGGTGCAGCATGCCTTTTCGCTGCTGTCGGACCGGCCGACCCAATTGATCTGTTTTTCCGACGACATGGACGGGCTGCGCAAGGTGCCGGACAATCTTCCCAATCCGGACCTGCTGCAGGCCAATCTCGGCAAGCCGCTGACCGCCGTGCCGGACCCCTTCGGCACCCATGACAGTTTCGGCGCCCACAACAATGCCCGCCTGCAGGCCTTTCTCGACCGTTTCGGCTTCGATTATCAGTTCAAGAGCGCCACCGCCTGCTACACATCCGGCGAATTCGATGAAACCCTGATGAAAGTGCTCGCCAATTACGACAAGGTGATGCAGATCATCCTGCCCACCTTGCGCGAGGAGCGCCGCAAGACCTATTCGCCCTTCCTGCCCGTATGCCCGCGCAGCGGCCATGTGCTGCAGGTGGCGGTTACCGCAACCGATGTGGCCGCCGGGACCATCACCTATAACGACCCGGAGACCGGCGAGGCGGTGACCGTGCCGGTGACCGGCGGCGCCTGCAAGCTGCAATGGAAGGCCGACTGGGCCATGCGCTGGACCGCGCTCGGGGTCGATTATGAAATGGCCGGCAAGGATCTGATCGATTCGGTGCGCCAGTCCGGCCGCATCTGCCGCGCCATCGGCGGCACCCCGCCCGAGGGCTTCTCCTATGAGCTGTTTCTCGATGAGAACGCCGAAAAGATCTCCAAATCGAAAGGGAATGGCATCACCATTGACGAATGGCTGCGTTATGCCTCGCCCGAAAGCCTGGCTTTGTTCATGTATCAGGCGCCGCGCAAGGCCAAGCGGCTTTATTTCGACGTGATCCCGAAAAACGTCGATGAATATTATGCCCATCTCAGCAATTACCCGGGCCAGGACGAGGCCCAGAAGCTGCAGAACCCGGTCTGGCACATTCATCGCGGCGCGCCGCCGCTGGAGGATGTGCCGGTCAGCTTCAACATGCTGCTCAATCTGGTGAGCGCCTCCAATTCCGAGGACGCCTCGGTGCTGTGGGGCTTCATCAGCCGCTATGCCAAGGGCGCCACGCCCGAGGACCACCCCCAGCTCGATGAGCTGGTGGGCTATGCCATCAATTATTTCCACGATTTCGTCAAACCGGCCAAATCCTTCCGCGACCCCACCCCCGATGAGCGCGCCGCGCTTGAAGAGCTTCATGCCCGGCTGGCGGAGCTGCCTGCGGGCACCGACGGCACCCAGATCCAGAACCTGATTTACGAAATCGGCAAGAGCCATGGTTTTGAGAATCTGCGCGACTGGTTCAAGGCGCTTTATGAAGTGCTGCTTGGCCAGAGCCAGGGGCCGCGTTTCGGCAATTTCGTCGAGCTTTATGGCATTGACGAAACACGGGCGCTGATCGCCGGGCGGTTGAATCTGGGCTAGCCCGCCGCCGCGCCGGTTTTTGGCCCGAAGCTCGCCCGCACCAGCGCCGGGTAGCGCGCGCCGAGCGTCAGGCCGCGTATGACGAAAAACCCGTTCAGCGCCAGCCACAGGCCGTGATTGCCGTAGAGCGGGGTCAGCAGCGCCCACAGGCCGATATAGGCGGCAAAACTCAGCACCATCATATTGCGCATATCCCCGGTGCGCAGCGCGCCGGTGAAGATGCCGTCGAGCTGGAAACAGGCGATACCGGTCAGCGGCGTCAGCGCCGCCCAGATCAGATAGGAGCGCGCGCTGGCCCGCACTTCTTCGTTCACGCTCATAATGTCGATCATAGTGGTGCCGGCCAGCCAGAAGATCGCCCCGGCGATCAGGCTCAGCCACACCGCCCAATAGGTTGAGAGAAACACCGCCCGGCCAAAGGCGTCCCGGTCCCTGGCGCCGATCGAGCGTCCGGCCAGCGCTTCGGCGGCAAAGGCGAAGCCGTCGAGAAAATAGGCGATCACCAGGAAGAAATTGAACAGGACCGCATTGGCCGCCAGGGTCACATCGCCGGCTTTCGCCCCTTGCGAGGTAAAGACGGCGAAGGCCGAGATCAGGAACACCGAGCGGATCATCAGATCCCGGTTGACGCCGAACATCCGCTTCATCGCCGCAAGCGCCAGCACCTCCCTCAGCGGCGGCAGGGCCGGCATGCCCTTCAGTTCACGCAGCACGAACATCGCCCCTGCAAGCGCCGCCACCAGCTCGGCGATCACCGTGCCCAGCGCCACCCCCAGCACGCTCATATCGAACACCAGCACGAACAGCGCATCGAGCGCGATATTGGTCAGGTTCAGCGTGAGTTGCAGGATGAAGGCGATACGGGCTTTGCCCAGACCAATGAACCAGCCGAGAATGGCAAAATTCAGCAGCGCCGCCGGCGCGCCCCAGATGCGCCAGGCGAAATAATCCGCCGCCGCCCCTTCAACGAGGGCCGAACCTTCGGTCAGGCTGAACGAGATCAGGGAAATCGGCCATTGCAGCACGATCAGCAGGGCGCCGCCGGTAAGCGCGATGACAATGACGCGTAGCAGCACCGCCAGCACCTCGCGCCCGTCCCCGGCGCCGAAGGCCTGGGCGGTGAGGCCGGTGGTGCCCATGCGCAAAAAGCCGAACATCCAGTAGATAAAGGCAAAAACGATTCCGGCCAGGGCAATCGCCCCAATCAGATGCGGCGCATCCAGCCGTCCGATAATCGCCGTGTCGACCACGCTGATCAGCGGTTCGGAGACATTGGACAGCACGATCGGCAGCGCGATGGCCAGAACCGTGCGATGGCCCACAGGTTCACGCCCGGCGGACGGCGGCGGCACGCTCATGACACGGGGCTACAGCGTATCGTCGGCCTTGCGGGCCCGCCCCGACTGGCGCGAGGAGCGCGACAGGGAGTTCCACAGCCGGCCCAGAAACCAGATCGGCACCACCACCAGCGCGCCGAGGAAGAAATAACGGGCAACCCATTCCACCGCCTCGAAGCCCATGTCGTAGATGCGCCAGAACAGGCGCTGCATGCTGTCGATCAGATTATAGGGGTTGAGGCCGAGCGCCGACAGGATGATGCCGACAATGATGGAAACCACCGCCAGGCGGATGATAACGGCAAGCGGGGGTCCGCCGAAAAAACGTTGCATAACAGATCGGCCATATGTGAGTTGCGAGGGGCTCATACCCGATCATATGGGGACTGAGCCGGTGCGGACAAGTTAAAATCGCTCAAAACGTCAAACCCCCGCGCCGGAGCGCGGGGGTCTGGTGATGGTTGTGGGTGCGGTCTCTAGCCGATCGCGGCCTTCAGGCGGGCGATCAGTTCGGGGGTGATGCGCCCGTCGGCGCTCATGCCCTCATTGCTCTGGAACTTCATTACCGCTTCGCGGGTGTTTTCCCCCATCAGCCCATCGGCCGGCCCGGGACGGTAGCCCAGCTGGCTCAGCAGGCTCTGGGCGTTCTTGATCAGATTGTCCTCGGAGGGGATGGCCACGGCGACGGCATTCTGCCAGCCGCCCTCAGGCACCACGATCCGATTGGCGGCGGTATTGATCGGCTTGGCGGCCCATCTCTTGACCGCCATCCGTGCCTTGACCAGGGTTTTGGAATCGAGCTGATTGGCAATGGTGTCGAGGCGTGCGGCGGCGTCCTTGTCGCCGTTCTGCTGTGCCAGGGCGAACCATTTATAGGCTTCGATCTGGCTTTGCGGCACACCGAGGCCCCGCTCGCTGAGAATCGCCAGGTTGAACTGGCTGTCGGTCAGGCCGAGCTCGGCCGCCTTGCGGAACCATTGCGCCGCCTTGGTGAAATCGGGCTTGGTGCCGTCATCGCCGCCTTCGGCGTTCATCACCGCCAGATTATGCATCGCCTTGCGGTTGCCCTTCACGGCGGCGCGGCTATACCAGATGCGGGCGGCGGCGCGGTCCTTGCTCACGCCCCTGCCTTTCTCATACATGGTGCCGAGCCGGTACTGGGCCATCGGCAGGCCGCGCGCGGCCGCCTTGCGGTACCAGGTGAGGGCTTTCTTGACGTCTTTCTCCACCCCCTGGCCGGTGGCATAGGCGGCGGCCACCTCATATTGCGCGTTCGGGTTGCCGGCCATGGCGGCGGCGCGCAAAGCGGGTGTGCCGAGGCTGGCCGGCAGGTCGCCGGTCACCAGCGCCTTGGATTTCGATTTGGGAATGACGCTGGAGCCGCCCGAGCCGGGCAGGGCCGGAATAGCAGGCCGCGCCGACCGGGCGATAGGCCGTGCGGGAGGAATGGAGTTGGTGCTGGACGGGGCCGGCGCCGCGTCCATGGCCGCCGGTTTGGCGCTGGTTTTGGCTTTCACCGGCGCGGGCATCGCCTTGTCGATCACCGGCGCGGGCGTGTCCTTCTTGGCCATGGCGGCCGGGGCCGCCGCCTCGCCGGGCTGGTCCTGGCCGGCAGCTTTCGGGGGCTCGGCCAGTCTCGCCGCTTCGTTCGGACCGGTTCCGGCCGGGGCCGGGGTTTCCAGCACGGTTTCGCTGACCGTGACCTGCGGATCATCGCCGCCGATCATGCCGCTGACCACATAGAGCCCGCCCAGCAGCGCGATAGCCGCCACTGTGTAGAGCAGGGGACGGCGATTGGCGCGGAACAGGTTGCCCAGCGTTGATTTCTTGCTGTTTGGAACGTTGTCGCCAGGCAGGCTATCGGATTCCTCGCCAAAAGCCGGCAGTTCCGCTGCTGTTTTGGCCGCCCGCCGCGCGGCCGCGATAAAATCCTCGTTTCTGTTCACACCTCCCATCGGGGCATAGGCGGAACGCAGGGGCGGTTGCGAGTCCGTGCCGGGATCGCCGGACACATTGCCGGCGCCGTAAATCTGGTCGAGGCCTTCATTCAAATGCAGCGCGCTGTCCGGATTCTCGGAGGCCGGCTCGTGGATCGGCGGTAGGCGCAGATCCGCGCCCGCTCCCTCGCTGCTTCCCTCATGTCCGTCATAAAGCGCGGCGCTTTCATCCGGCCCGCGCGCGGTTTTCACTTCCAGAGAATTCAGCCGCTCCATCACCTTTTCGAGCGACTCATGCACGCTCTGCAGGGTGTCCTGGGTGCGTTTTTCGACCGCATCGCTATTGGCGCGCACATCGTCGAGCCCTTGCTCGAGCGTGCCGAAAGCCGATTTGATCTGCTCGTCACTGACGCCGGCGCCGCCCATCTTGGCGACCGCCTGGGTCGCGGCCAGTTCGGCTGCTTCCTGCATCGCCGTGCGGTTCTGCTCGGCATATTGGGCAATCGCCTTGCCGGCGATCTCCTGGGCCATTTTCGAGGCCTGCTGCACGGCGGCCTGGGTCGATTGCTGCACGGCGGCCTGGGTCGACTGCTGCACCACCTCGCCGGTGATCTGCTTGATCGCCTGTTCGGCGGCCATTCTTGCGGTCTCGCCGACATTGGCGCGGGTCTCTTCCAGGCCCTTGAACAATTGGTCGATCCGCCCCTCGAAGCCGTCCAGGGTCTTGAAACGCTGCTCGGTTTCATCGAGGCGGCTGTTGATCTGGCCGAATTTCTTATCGATCTTGGGCAGGAATTCTTCCCAGCGTTGCTGATCCTGGGCCGATTCAAGCTGTACCGCCAATTCCGAAATGCGGTTCTCCAGATCGGTGATCTGCGGATGCGGATTTGACGATTCCAGCGATTGCTCCAGCCGCCCGGCCAGTTCCTTCAGCCGGGTTTCGATGGCATTCACCTGTTCCTGATCGGGAATATGCTGTTCGGTCTCATAGAGCCGGGTCGCCAGTTCCTCATAACGGTTATTGAGCGAGGAGATCGCCTTGGAGGGCTGGGCGCTTGCCCGCATCTGATCCAGATTCTGGCTCAGACTGGCAATGCTGTCCTGCAGGGCTTTCAGTTTGGCATCCGGGGCCGAGGCCGGTGCGCCCTGGCCCGACAGGGCCGCCAACTGGCTGATGCGCTGTTCAAGCTCGGCGATCTTGTTCAGATTCGGATTGGGATTGGCGCGCGGCTCCGGGCCGGGTACGCCCAGCCGCGCCGTAACGTCGGACAGGCGCGACTGCAGCGACTTCAGCACCTCGCCATTGCGCTTGTCGGTCAGCTCGATATGGTCCACCACCAGCGCCAGCGCCTGCTCCAGGGTTTTCATCTCCTGGTTGGCATTGGCGGCGGCGGATGGCATTTCGGCCGGCGCCGCCGGCGCCATATGGGGCTGCGGCGCAAGGGCGGGCTCGGGCGCCTGCAAGGGGCTCACATTCTGCGCCAGCAGGTTCAGATCGTCGCGAAACTCGCTCAGCAGTTCGGCGGTCTGGCGCTCGCTCAGCTCGAAGCGGTTGGACAGCTCGTTCAGCGCCCGGGCGATCTTGTCATCGCGCGTCTCGGCGCTCAGGGGGGCGCGGCTCTCGGTGGCGGCTTTGTCTTGCGAGATTTGCGCCAGTTCCCGGGCCAGATCCTCCAGCCTTTTATGCACATTATTGACGCTGTCTCCCGCCCCGGCCGGGGCGGCTTGATCTTCCCCCGTCTGGTTCCGGCTGTTCTCCTTGATCACCTGATTCAGCCACTGACCCAGTGTCTGGCCCATTTTGCGGGCTTCGGCCTTAGCCGTTTCGCGAGCTTCGGGCTCAATGCCCTTAACACTCCAAGGCGCGCCATTTTTCATAGGATTGTCCGTTTCTAACAGGTTCGCTCATCCGGATTCGGGAGTTTGGAAAAACCCTATGGGACCCCAATTGTTCTTCCCCACCCAAGGCCCTGGCCCGTCTCCGGGCTTATAAACCTTTCGGTAACGAACTTTTCAGGTCATGGTAAACAATTGGTTAAGTCTGTTCCAAAATGGGCAAAAAATCGCATCTGTGCCGCTTTATCGTCGCCGGCCACACAAATGTGAGCGCATGTGAATTGACGTTAACGTAAAGGGCAATTATCTTAATGCCGGATCACCCCATCAGGCATTGACATGATGACCACAGCCACAACCACCGCCGCCAGCTTCACAATCGGACAATTGGCGCGCGAGTTCGACATCACCGCCCGGACCTTGCGCTTTTACGAGGACAAGGGCCTGATCGCCCCGCGCCGCCGGGGCCGCCAGCGCATCTATAGCCGCCGCGACCGCGCCCGGCTGAAACTGATTCTCCAGGGCAAGCGGGTCGGCTTCGCCCTGTCGGAAATCAAGGAGATGCTGGACCTTTACGATCTGCGCGACGGGCAGGAGACCCAGATGCGGGTCTCGCTGCAGCGGTTTCGCGAGCGCATCGCCGGCCTTGAGCGTCAGAGACACGAGATCGACCAGGCCATCGATGATCTGAACCGCACCTGTACCGTGATCGAGGATTTGCTGAAGGAGCGCACAGGCGTCTGAGAACCCTACCTGACCCCGTGCCGCACCAAGGAAAGGATGCAACAATGACCACCTATACCGCCCCGGTTGCCGATACCGAATTTCTGCTGAGTGAGGTGCTGGATATCGGGCGCTACAGCCATCTGCCGGTGTTTTCCGAGGCCAGCCCCGACATCATCAAGGCGGTGCTGGTCGAGGCCGGCCGCTTCGCCGAGGAGGTGCTGCTGCCGCTCAACGCCTCGGGCGACCGCGAGGGCTGCCGGTTCGATGCGGGCAATGTGTCGACCCCGGAAGGCTATCGCGAGGCCTACGGCATCATGACCGAGAGCGGCTGGCCCGGCCTGATCGCCAGCCCCGACCATGGCGGCCAGGGCTTGCCGCGCGTGCTGGGCGCGGCGTTCAACGAATTCGTCACCTCGGCCAATATGGCCTTCGGGCTCTATCCCGGCCTCTCGGCCGGCGCCTATGAGGCGCTGCTGCAGCACGGCACCGAAGAGCAAAAAGCGCTCTATCTGCCCAAGCTGGCCTCCGGCGCCTGGACCGGCACCATGAACCTTACCGAGCCCCATTGCGGCACCGATCTGGGGCTGCTGCGCACAAAGGCTGTGCCGCGCGACGACGGTTCCTATGCCCTTACCGGCACCAAGATCTTCATCTCCGCCGGCGAGCACGACCTGACCGACAATATCGTCCATCTGGTGCTGGCCCGCATCGAGGGCGCGCCCGAAGGCTCGGGCGGCATCTCGCTCTTCGTGGTGCCAAAGCGCCTGCCGGATGAAAATGGCGAGGCTGGCGCCGCCAATGGGGTGACCTGCGGCTCGATCGAGGAAAAAATGGGCATTCACGGCAATGCCACCTGCGTGATGAATTATCAGGACGCCCAGGGCTGGCTGGTCGGCGAGGAAAATGGCGGCCTGCGCGCCATGTTCACTTTCATGAACGAGGCCCGGCTGGCGGTCGGGGTGCAGGGGCTGGCCATGTCCGAGGTCGCTTATCAGAACGCCGCTTCTTATGCCCGCGAGCGTCTGCAGGGCAGGGCGCTCGGCGGCGCCAAAAATCCAGATGAGGCCGCCGATCCGATCATCGTCCATCCCGATATCAGGCGCATGCTGCTCAATATGAAAAGCTTCAACGAGGCCGGCCGCGCCCTGGTGATGTGGACCGCCCTGCGCGCCTCGGTCGCCCTTTATTCGGACGATGAGGACGAGCGCCGCCGCGCCGCCGATCACATGGGGCTGATTACCCCGGTGGTAAAAGGGGTGCTCACCGATACCGGCTTTGCCAATACGGTGCTGGCGCAGCAGGTGTTTGGCGGCTCCGGCTATATCGCCGAGACCGGCATCGAGCAATTCGTGCGCGATGCCCGCATCGCCATGATCTATGAAGGCGCCAACGGCATCCAGGCATTGGATCTGGTGGGGCGCAAGCTCCCCGCCAATGGCGGGCGCGCCCTGATGGGCTTTTTCGCCGATGTGGACGGCTTTTTGAAAGCCAATGAATCCAATGGAGAACTCGCCCCCTTTACCGGGCCGCTGCATGAAGCCCGCGATGACCTCGAGCGCGCCACCGGATGGCTGATGCAGAACGCCCTGGGCAACCCGGAGCATGCCGGCGCCGCCTCCCATGATTACATGCACCTCACCGGTCTGGTCGCCATGGGGCTGATGTGGGGCATGATGGCGAAAAGCGCTGCTGAGGGCCTGGCGCGCGGCGGCGAGGACGATGATTTCTACCGGACCAAGCTGATCACCGGCCGCTATTTCATGGAGCGGCTGCTGCCCGAAACCGCCGCCCATCTGAAGCGCATCGAAACCGGCGCCGAGTGCATGATGCAATTGGAGCCGGAACAGTTTTGAACAGCGACGCCCATCAAGCCCGCCGACCTGACAGGAGAGACCGATGACCACATGTTATATTTTCGACCATCTGCGCACGCCGCGCGGGCGCGGCAAGCCGGACGGCGCCCTGCATGAGGTGACGGCGCTCGAGCTTGCCACCCAGACCCTGGCCGCCTTGCAGAGCCGCAACCAGCTGGACACCGCCGGATTGGACGATGTCATTTTCGGCTGCGTCGATCCTGTGGGCGAGGCCGGCGGCGACATTGCCCGCGCCGCAGTGCTGAATGCCGGATATGACGAGCGCGTGCCCGGCATGCAGATCAACCGCTTTTGCGCCTCGGGCCTCGATGCGGTCAATTTCGCCGCCATGAAGGTGATGACCGGCGCCGGTCTTGCTATTGGCGGCGGTGTCGAATCCATGAGCCGCCTCGGCATCGGCGCCTCCGGCGGCGCCTGGCCGATGGACCCCAATATCGCGCTGAAATCCTATTTCGTGCCCCAGGGCATCAGCGCCGATCTGATCGCCACCAAATACGGCTTCAGCCGCGACGATGTCGACGCCTATGCGGTCGAAAGCCAGCGCCGCGCGGATAAAGCCTGGCAGGATGGGCGCTTTGCGGATGCGGTGCTGACGATTAAGGACATCAACGATCTGACAATTCTGGATCATGACGAGCATATGCGCCCCGGCACCGACATGCAGAGCCTGGCGGCGCTCAATCCCTCTTTTGCCCAGATGGGCGATTTTGCCGGTTTCGACGCGGTCGCCATCCAGCGCTATCCCGAATTGGAGCGGCTTGAGCATGTGCATCATGCCGGTAATTCCTCCGGCGTCGTCGACGGCGCCGCCGCGGTGCTGCTCGGCAGCCGCGAGGCGGGCGAGGCCGCCGGTCTTCGCCCACGCGCCCGCATCCGCGCTTTCGCCAATATCGGCACCGAGCCCTGCATCATGCTCACAGGCCCCGCCGATGTCAGCCGCAAGGCGCTGGCCAAGGCCGGCATGGAGATGGGCGATATCGACCTGGTGGAAATCAACGAGGCCTTCGCCGCCGTGGTGCTGCACGCCATGGCCGAGCTGGGGCTCGATCATGACCGGGTCAATGTCAATGGCGGCGCCATCGCCATGGGCCATCCGCTGGGCGCTACCGGGGCGATGATCCTCGGCACTCTGCTCGATGAGATGGAGCGGCGCGGCGCCGGCACTGGCCTTGCCACATTGTGCATCGGCGCCGGCATGGGCACCGCCACCATCATCGAGCGGCTCTGAAGGGAGATCAGGATATGACCACCAATAATTTCACCTTCGAGATCGACGATGACGGCATCGCCCTGATCGTCTGGGACATGGACGGGCGCAGCATGAATGTGATGACCGAGGACGCCATGGAGGAGTTCATCGCCATCACCCGTCGCATCGCCGAGGACGACGCTGTGAAGGGCGCTGTGCTGGCCAGCGGCAAGGACAGCTTCTCCGGCGGCGCCGACCTTTCCATGCTGGAAAGCCTGGTGGCGGCCGGGCGCCGGGCGGAAGCCGAAGAGGGCCGCGCCGCCGCCTCGCAGGTCGTCATGGAGCGCGGCGGCATTCTCTCGCGCACCCTGCGTGCCATGGAGACCTGCGGCAAGCCGGTGGTCGCCGCCCTCAGCGGGCTCTGCCTCGGCGGCGCGTTCGAGATCACCCTGGCCTGCCATTACCGCATCGCCGCCGACAATCCCAAGGGCAAGCTCGGCCTGCCCGAGGGCCGGGTCGGCCTGCTGCCGGGCGGCGGCGGTACCCAGCGCCTCGCGCGGCTGGTGGGGGCCTCCGATGCGCTGCAACTGATGCTGCAGGGCCGGCAGATCAAATTTCCCCAGGCGCTCAAGATGGGACTTCTGCACAAGATCGTGCCGGCGGAGGAACTGATCGCCGAAGCCAAACGCTGGTTGCGCGAAGAGGCCGACCCCATTGCCCCCTGGGACAAGAAGGGCTTCCGCATTCCCGGCGGCCTTCCCTATTCGAAAAACGGCATGATGACCTTCACCGCCGCCAATGGCATTTACCGGCGCGAGACCCTGGATAATTACCCGGCGCTCCGGGCCATCATGTCCTGTGTCTATGAAGGGCTGCTGGTCGATATGGACACCGGGCTTCGCATCGAGTCGCGCTATTTCACCCATATCCTGCGCAGCCCCGAAGCCCGGAACATGATTCGCACCCTGTTCCTGTCCATGAAGCAATTGGGCAAGGGCGCCCGCCGCCCGGCCAATGAGCCACCGGTCGAGATCCGCAAGGTCGGTGTGCTGGGCGCCGGCATGATGGGCGCGGGCGTTGCCTATGTCACCGCCCAGGCCGGCATCGAGGTGGTGCTGCTCGACCGCGACATGGAAGCGGCCGAAAAGGGCAAGGCCCTGTCCCATGATCTGATGAGCAAGCAGATCGGCCGTGGCCGCGCCAAGGTGAAGGACCGGGACGAGCTGCTCGCCCGCATCACCCCGAGCGCCGATTATGACGATCTCAAAGGCTGCGATCTGATTATCGAGGCGGTGTTCGAAAACCGCGACATCAAGGCCGAAGTCACCCGGCAGGCCGAGGCCCGCCTCAATGAGGGGGCGGTGTTCGGTTCCAACACCTCGACCTTGCCGATCACCGGTCTGGCCAAGGCCAGCAAGCGGCCCGAGAACTTCATCGGCATTCATTTCTTCTCGCCGGTGCACAAGATGATGCTGGTCGAGATCATCATGGGCGAAAAAACCGGCGATCATGCCCTGGCGGCGGCGCTCGATTATGTGCGCGCCATCCGCAAGACCCCGATCGTCGTCAATGACAGCCGAGGTTTTTTCACCTCGCGCGTGGTGGCCACCTATGTCTCCGAAGGGCTGACCATGCTCGATGAGGGCATGCCGCCGGCCCTGGTGGAAAATCTCGGTCGCATGGCCGGCATGCCGGTGGGGCCGCTATCGCTCAATGACGAGGTCGGGCTCGACGTGGCCTATAAAATCTCGGCCGCCGCCAAAGCCGATCTCGGCGAGGCTTATCGCCCCGGCGCGCTCGATCGCATTCTGCAGGAGATGGTGGTGGGGCGCGAGCGCCTCGGGCGCAAGAACCACAAGGGCTTTTACGATTATCCCAAGCTTGGCAAAAAAAGCCTGTGGCCGGGTCTGAATGAAATCCTCCCCGATCCGAAACCGGCCGATGCCTTTGATTATGACGAGGTCAAGCGGCGCTTCCTGACCATTCAGGCGCTGGAAACCGCCCGCTGTTTCGAGGAAAAAGTGCTCACCGATGTGCGAGATGCCGATGTCGGCGCCATCCTCGGATTCGGCTATGCCCCTTTTACCGGCGGCCCGCTTTCCTATATCGATACCATGGGCGCCGCCGCTTTCGTCGCCCAGTGCGAAACCCTGGCCGGGCGTTTCGGGCCGCGCTTTGCCCCTTGCGACCTGCTCAGGGAGATGGCGGAAGGCGGGGAAATGTTCTACACCCGCTTTGCGCCCTGACCCGAGGACGAATCGCGCCGTGCTGATGCGTGATGATATATTTTAGGAGAACG
>PKTQ01000128.1 GCA_002869085.1 Hyphomicrobiales bacterium
ACCTGCTCCGGCGCGCCGCCCGTCTCCTCAAGCCCGATGGCGCTTGAGAACGCGGCCCAGAACTTGTCTTCCAGCGCCGCCACCGCCACCAGCCCGCCGCAGGCGGCGCGGTAGAGCCGGTAGCGCGGCGAGCCGCCCGCCAGCATCCCCTGGCCCGGGCTCGGCCAGTCCTTTGCCGCCAGTCCGCCCGCCATCGCCCAGAAGGCGAATGGAAACAGATTATCGGTCATGGCGATATCGAGATGACAGCCCTCGCCGGTCCTATCGCGCTGGCGCAGGGCCAGCAGGATGTTTATCACCGCCGGATAGCTGCCCCCGGCGATATCCGCCGCCAGCACCGGCGGCACTTGCGCCGGGCCCTCGGCGGCCGCCGTCAGCGCCGCCAGCCCCGCATCCGCCATATAATTCAGATCGTGCCCGGCCTTCCCTGCGCGCGCGCCGTTCTGGCCATAGCCGGTGATCGAACAATAAATGAGTTTGGGGTTGATGCGCCGGCAGACCTCGTAGCCGAGACCGAGCCGTTCCATCACCCCGGGGCGGAACTGTTCGATCAGCACATCCGCGCCCTTGATCATCGGCTCCAGGCGCCCCAGAGCCTCGGGCGATTTCAGATCCAGCGCTTCGGCGCTCTTGCCGCTGTTCAGCAGGGCGAAAATGGCCGAATGCCCGTCCCAGTCGGGCGGGTAATGGCGCATATCCTCGCCGCTGCCCGGCCGCTCCAGCTTGGTCACCGCCGCCCCCGCCTCGGACAGGATCAGGCTGGCCAGCGGCCCCGGCAGCAGGGTGGAGAAATCAAGCACGGACACGCCGTCGAGGGGCAAAATCGTCATATCAATCCCGATCAGAACAATTGCGACAGAGAAACCGGAAGGCCATAGGCATTCATATAAACCATCAGGCCGGTCACCGTGGCCAGGGACACCATGGTGTTGAACAGAATCGAACTGGAGGCTCCGTCCTCGTAAGATTCGTAATGGGAGGCCATCACGAACACATTGGCCGCCGTCGGCAGGGCCGCCATCAGCACCGCCACCTGCACCCACATCGGCGGAAAACCGCCCATGGCCAGCAGCACCACCAGCACCAGGATCGGATGCAGGATCAGCTTGACAAAGGTCAGCACCGGCAGATCCCACTCCACCCGCCGCAGGGGCTGCAGCGCCACGGTCACGCCGAGCGCAAACAATGCGCAGGCCGGCGCCGCCAGCCCGAGAAAGGTGAGAATCTTGTCGATCGCCTGCGGTGGCCGGTAGGAAAAATAGGATGCGATGAAGCCGAGCGCCGTGGCGATGATGAACGGATGCAGCAGCACCTTGCGCAGGATATTAAGCAATGTGTTGCCAAGGCCGCCTTTCGAATGACCGCCCAGCACCTGAAGCAATGGCACAAGAACAAACTGCAACACACTGTCAAAACACAGGATAAGCGTTGCCGGCACCGCCGCTTTCTCGCCGAATACCGCCAGCATCAGCGGCACGCCCATATAGCCCACATTGCCATAGGAAGCGACCGAGGCCTGCACGGCAGCGCGCGATACCGAGGATTGCCCGGACAGGGTGAAAATGACGAACACCGTCAGAAACACCAGATAGGTTGACAATGTGGTGCCGAGGATGAACGGCCAGTTGGTCAGGTTTTCGAACGGCGCCCCGGCGATCAGCCGGTACAGCATTGGCGGCAGGGTGATATAAACGATGAAGAAATTGAGCGCCCCCAGCTCGCTGCGTTTGAAACGCATCAATTTGCCGGAGAAGAACCCGATCAGAATCAGACCGAAAAAAGGAAGCGCCAGATTGATGACAGACAAGGGATATGCCGTTGTTAAAAAATTGATTGAGCCGAGTTTGACCGGATTCAGAGCCTTTGCGCAACTATCCTGTTGCGAAATACGGAAAAACCCGCACTTTTCTTTCTGCGCCATGGTGGTAAGATTTACATCAGGTCCTGCGAGCGGCGGGATACGGGCGCGCAAACACCCCTAATGAAGCGGATGGCGAAATGAACAGCGGAACCAAACAGGCCAAATTCGGAATCGGACAGGTCGTCCGGCACCGGTTCTACCCGTTTCGCGGGGTGATCTTCGATGTGGATCCCGAATTCGACAATAGCGAGGAATGGTGGCTTTCCATCCCGGAAGATATCCGGCCGGTCAAGGACCAGCCCTATTACCATCTGCTGGCCGAAAACGAGGAGGTCGATTATAT
>PKTQ01000366.1 GCA_002869085.1 Hyphomicrobiales bacterium
GACCTTGCCCGGTTGGCGCTCAAGCTGCCAGCCGATCTGGCGCCTGGCGCGCGGATCATTGGCGAACTGACCTGAGGGCAGCCAGGCGGTCCAGATCCAGTTGCCGAGCGGGTCCATATTGAGATGCACCGCCAGCGCCTGCCGGAACTCACAGCCCTGCCCTGCCCGGTCGATGCGGTACCAGCGCAAGGTGCCGTCGCTATGGCCGACCACGGCGATCTTCGCGTCCGGGGTGATATTGACCCGGTAGGCCTCATGGGTGATGCGGCGGCGGCAGAGCAGACGGGGCGCGCCGTCCGCAAAAGAGACAAGGCGCAGAAAATCGCTGCTGCCCAGCAGGACGAGCTGCTTGTCCGCGATGATCGCCGCCGCGCGGGTAACATCATCGACCACTTTTTGCGCTTCTTGAAACGGCTCGTCCAGGATGAGCGGCGAGCCCGGATTGTTGCGCCAGCCCGTGATCAGATTTGGGTCATGATCAGGCTCCAGCAGCTCCGGCGGCGGCATGCCGGTGCTGAGCCGCTGGCGCGCGAGATCGAAACTCACCCGCACCGGGCCGGCAAGACGGCCGCGATAGTCCTCGAAATAGACCTGGCGCGCATCGGCGGAGATGCGGAAGGCCATGGCGCCGCCGCGAAAATCCGCCGCCCGGCCGCGGGCCAGCAACAGCTCGCCGCCCGGCAGCTCCAGCGGCGCGCCGTCAAAGCCGATGGCGCCGATTTCCCCCTGGCCGGCATATACAAGGCCGCCGCGTTTCGGCAGGGGCACCAGATCCATGATGCGGTCGGAGCCCGCCGGGATGAACCCAGGGCCGGCATCGCCGTCGCGCGGCGAGAAACGCACGAGACAGATATCGGCCGGGCCGCGCGGCTCTGTGAGCAACCGCTCCGGCGCGGCAAAGGCGCACCAGAACACGCCGCCGGCGAAGATCCAGTCCTCATCGTCATCTTCCGAATGGACCCAGGCGAGCTGGGCGAGGCTGGCCTGGAGAATATCGCGGTTCTGCTTGGGGTCGAGAAAGCCGGGATGGCGCAAATGCTCCGGCAACACCGCCAGGGGGGCGCCGATGGGCTCCAGATTATCGAAGCTGAACCGTTGCACCCGCAAATGCACCGGCCCGGGCCGGGTCCTATCGCGGCGCTCGGCGACCACAAGCCGGGTGCCGTCCGGCGAAAAGGCGACATCGCCGGGCCGCTCCAGCCCCAGATCTGGCGGGCGGCGCCAGTGCAGCCGCCGCACCCCGCCCGCCTCCACCTGATAGGTGCGCAGACCGGTATCGCCCGAGGTCACCAGGCGCAGACCGGTTCCGGCGCGGGCAAAGGCCAGCCCGGTGGTGTCCGGCAGAGCATCCACCGGGGCCGCCCCGCCGCTGCCGGCGCAATGGGCCGCCCCATCGCCAGCGCCGCCATGGCCCGCATCGTCCCGGTAGATCAGTTTCCAGTCACCGGCGCGCCATAGCCTGAGGCCGCAGCCATCGGACAGCACGGCGGCGAGATAGGCCCCGTCCGGGGAAAAGGCGAGCGCCTGGGCCCTGGAGGCCAACCCGTCCAGCAGGGCGGCGCGGCGGCCGCTACGGCGCTCAAGCACATGGATGCGGGCGGTGCCGGAGAGCGGCAGGCCCGCATCATCGGCGAGCGGCGGCACCGAGGCGGCAATGAGCCCCCCGTCCGGGCTGATGGCGGCGCCGTGGGCGCGCTTGCGCTGCTCGGCCCGCAGCGGCAGGCGCAGGGTTTTGCGGGCGCCGGGCTCGGGCAGCGGCCAGACGGTGATTGCCTTATAGGCCGAGGCGGACACGAGATAGGTCTCGGAGGCATCGACGCCGAGCTGCCAGAGCGTGGCGGCGAAAGGCGAGTTCAGCCGCAGGGCCGGCGGCGATGCGTCCCCGGCGGCGACGGGGCGCGGGACGGCGAGCGCCAGCAGGCCGCATATGAGCGCCGCCCCTGACCTCAAGACCCTGAACCTGATTGCCGGCGCTTTGGACATGCGGCGTTCGCTAGCGGCTACGGGCGAGCAGCGCCCGCAGGGATTGGCGGATGCCGGCCTGGCTGAATGGCAGCGCGCTGTAGCGCTGATAATAGCCACGGGCGGTCAGCACCGAGTGGGTGACATCCTCGCGGCGAAGATCCGGCGGCAGGGCAAAGGCGATCTCGATCCGGTTGCCGAGCGCCAGGCTGACCCGCTTGCGGTCGCCTGTTTTCAGCNCGCATGATGAGGGTCAGGCTGACTTCGTCGAGATGGGCGATTTCGGCTTCCTCCTCGGAAATGCGAAAGCGCGACACCAGCCCTTCGAAGCTGCGGCTGTCGGTCTGCTCTTTCTCCGGGCCATTGGCCTTGTGCAGGATTTTGCCATGATTGACGAATTCCCGGTACCGGTCCGACCAGGCATAGACAAAGGGGCAGGAACCGCCATCGGTGCCGGCGGTCAGACCGAGATAATTGCCGAGATTTTCGCTGAGATCGACCCGCTCGCCATTGAGGCTAAAGCCTTTCAGCATGGATTCAGGGCCATAGACATAAGGGGGTAGCGCGCCTTTGAAGCCGTCCTTGTTGCGCGGCGAGACAACAAAGGTCAGGCGCTGAAACAGCACCGTTTTCTCACCCGGTTTCAACATGGCGCCGGCCAATTGCAGGTCAAGCGGAGCTGTGTTTTTGAGCGCGCGCGAAAGCGAGGCGGCGCGCAGCCTGGCCGAGCGCGAACGGTTGCCCAGAAGACTGGATATTGCCACCGGCCGGTTGGAGACATTTTCGATCAGGGCGAAATCGACCAGCATGGAGCGCTGCAGCAGCCGCATCTTCCAGCCGACAAACCCCTCGCAGCCTTCATCGGGGGAATAATAGGCATCGATGGCCAGAAAATGCTTCGGCATGCCATCGCGGGAGACATAGTCCAGCATGCGCATATAGGGCGAGGCGACGGTGGCGGCTCCGGCCTCGCTCTTGCCGGTCATCATGCGGTTGAACCGGGCCACCTTGGACGGATAATCCGCGAAATCGGCGCGGGTGACATAGCGCCAGATCTCCCGCGCCTCGCCGTGCTGGGGGCTCAGTTTCCGCTCCTGGTAATCGGGCGGCAGGATGCCGCTGACGAGCTGGCGCATGTCATCGGGAACCGCGATCACGGTGAATCCGCCGTCATAATGCCAGCCGCCAATGGTCTGCAGGGCCGGGCGGCCCTGGCGGCAGGCATTGTCCTCCTGCAGCGAGCCGCCGCCGGAAACGGCGATGACATAGGTTTCGCAGTTCATCCATTTATGGCGGACACCGAAGCGGTCCATCAGGTTCTTATATTCGCGGTAAACCGGATTATCGATGAAGTAAGGCCGCCCCAGAATCCTGGCGAAGATCGGCGGCAACTGGCCGTTCAGCATGGCGGCGGCGACGAAATCGGTTACCCGGTGAAACTGCACCCTGACCTGGGCGCCGGAAGCGGTACGGCAATAATAATCGCGCATGCGGATGCTGTGCTTGCCGGTCGACACCGACCTTGAATCCCCAAGGCAGGTTCCGGCGCCGGCGCCCCCCGGCAGCAAGAGCGCGAACAGCAAGGCCAGGATGGCGGGCAGGGTTTTGTGCAGCATGTCATCGCCCCTTCAGATCACTTCTTCCGGCATCTCCAGTCTATCGCAAATTCGGCGA
>PKTQ01000304.1 GCA_002869085.1 Hyphomicrobiales bacterium
CCCGCGCAGGCTGACATCATTGACCAGCATCAGCAGCCTGATGCAGGAAGAGGCCGCTGCCGCGCCAATGCCCATGGGCACATCGGAGGTGATGACCGCCACTTCGCCCTCGAAATCGATGCCCCAGTCTTCCGAGGCCAGGGCGATCTCATCGCGGGGTCCGAGAAAGGCGTCGGAGCCGCCCTGATAGATCAGCGGATCGGTCCAGAAACTGTCCGGCACCTCGGCGCCGCGCGCCTTGCGCACCAGCTCCACATGATTGACATAGGCCGAGCCGTCGGCCCATTGATAGGCACGGGGCAGGGGCGAGGCGCAAGCGGCCTGATCGAAGTCTTGCGCGCCCTTGGCTGTGCCCCGGTTAAGCTCGTCCGAAACCGCTTGCAGACGGGGGGCAAGGGCGTCCCAGTCATCGAGCGCGGCCTGGAGGGTGGGGGCAATCTGCGCTGCCGGCACATAATGCTTGAGATCGCGGCTGACGATCACCAGCTTTCCGTCGCGGGTGCCGTCTTTCAGGGTGGCGAGTTTCATGTCAATTCCCGTTATTCACTATAGGTGCCGTCATGCATCCAGCTGGCATGGCCGGGGGCTCGTTTGGTACGGGACCATTCCTTCAGCATGTCCCATTTAACCTTGTCCAGCCGGCGCATCATTTCCGGGCTGTGGGTGTCGCAGGCCAGTTCGAGCCGGTGGCCATTGGGATCGAAGAAATAGATCGACTGGAAAATGGTGTGGTCAGTGGGGCCGACCACATCGATGCCGTCCGCTTCGAGCCGGGCCTTGGTGTCCAGCAGCTCGTCCATGCTGCCCACTTTCATCGCCAGATGCTGCACCCAGTCGGGGGTGTTTTCGTCCCGGCCCATATCAGGCGAATTGGGCAATTCGAAAAAGGCCAGGATATTGCCGCCGCCGGCGTCGAGGAAGATGTGCATGTAAGGGTCCGGCGCCTTGGTGGAGGGCACCTGGTTTTCGGCAATGGCCAGGACAAAATCCATATTGAGATATTTGCGGTACCATTCGACCGTCTGCTCGGCGTCCCGGCAGCGATAGGCGACGTGGTGGATTCTCTCTAGTTTCATGATGCGGTTCCCGATCGGCTCCCTGGCGGCCGGGGTCCGGCGCGCGGCGGGACTCGACCTTGGTCAAAATTAAGTTGCAAATGAAACCAAGTCAACCGGATATCGAGGGTCCGGAAGGGCTGGTGATCCAACCTCTCGGGTTTTTATGCTTATAGTATCAATGAAAACAATCAGTAAATCCGGTCACCTCGTGAGTTTCTCGGCCCGGCAAACGGGTTGATAAACATTGCAAATGAAACTAATATGGCAAAAAGCATCCACCGGCCCCGTCCTGCAGCGGGCCGGGCATCCTCAAGGAGCCAATCCGGTATGAGCAGGCACTCGGCGATATTTTCGGCCTTTTATCCGGCGGTAGGCGCATGAACGGCCCGGCGCGGATATTCCGGCTGGAGCGGTTTTTCCCCTATCTGGTGCGGCGCTATTACCGGGCCACCAGCGGCACGGTCAGCCGGATTTATAAAAGCCGTTTCGGCCTTTCGGTGCATGAATGGCGCACCATGGCGGTGCTGAACGATTATGAGCCGCTGTCGGCCAAGGAGATCGTCGCCCGCTCCAGCATGGACAAGGTCAATGTATCGCGGGCCATTGCCAGCCTGAAACGGGACGGGCGGCTGGAACGCCATGTGGACCCGACCGACCGGCGCCGGGCGCTGCTGCGCCTGACCGGGCAGGGCAAGCGCGTCATGCGCGAGCTGGTGCCGCTGGTGCTGGCGGCGGAGCAGCGCCTGCTGCACGGCCTCAGCGAGGCGGAAATCGCGCAATTGGAAAGCCTGATGCGCCGGGTCGAGCAAAATGCCGAACGGGTGCTGGCGGATGAGGCGCCGGCGGCATCGGACACGCATGAGGAGGCGCGGGCATGAAGCTTTACGGTTATTGGCGCTCCTCGGCCAGCTACCGGGTGCGGATCGGGCTTAATCTGAAGGGCATCGCCTATGAGAACGTTCCGGTGCATCTGGCGCGCGGCGGCGGCGAGCAGCATGGCGCGGCTTTTGCCGCCATCAATCCCCAGAGCCAGGTGCCGGCGCTGGAGCTTGACGACGGCAGCGTGCTGACCCAGTCCCTGGCCATATTGGAATATCTCGACGAGGCCTATGCCGAACCCAGCCTGCTGCCGGC
>PKTQ01000013.1 GCA_002869085.1 Hyphomicrobiales bacterium
CGGCACCGACATGCGGCAATGGCTGCGGCAGTTTCGCCGCCGCCCCGAGCCGCCGGAGCCCATATCCGGCTATAATTTCATCTGGCCTTTATGGGACGGACAAAGAGCGCGCACCCGCAACTGGCCGCTGCGGGCCTGCCTGTTCAGCCGCCAGCGGGTGCGCCATATCGGCATGGCCGATCAGGGCCCCATCCCCGACGGTGAATTTCAGACGGTNGCCCATATTCTGCACCATCAGCCCCGGCGCAAAAGCTATGGCATCCGCTACACCCTGTTGCGCCCGCAAATGCGCCGCTGGCAGCGGGAAATCGCCCGCTCGCTGCAAGGCCGGCCGACCGATCTGCCCTGCTGGCGCTGGGACAGCCCGCACTGGCCGCAGAAATGGGAGCAGATTCGCCGCCATCCCCTGCGCACCGCCGCCAGCCGCCTCGTACTCTCACCCATTCGCAATGGCATGGATATGGTCCGCCGCGGCGAATTTCCCTGGCCGGGCCACCTTATCGAATTTCCATTGCAGCATCTGATGACCTGCTGGGCCTATTACCGCGCCCGCAGGCAGGCGCAGCGCCCGCCGTCCTGAGCCGCCCCCGGAACCGGCGCTCTTATCGTCACTCGCCGTGAGGCCTCAGGGCGGCGGCAAAGGCCAGCAATTCGCGCCGCATCGTGCCCATGTCGAAATTCCGCGCCATGGCCAGCCCTCCGCTGCGCAAATCTTCCTTCAGCGCCTGATCCCGCACCAGCCGGGTCAGCGCATCCACCAGGGCGGGCACATCCCCATCCGGCGCCACCAGGGCGCTCTGCCCGTCATGCATGTGCAACGCGCCGCCGCCGCCGGTAAACCCGGCCACCGCCGCGCCGCAGGCCATCGCCTCCAGCGGCGGCAGGGCGAAACCTTCCGGAAAGCCGAGCGCCATGAACATATCCGCCGCCTGATAAAGCCGGATCATCTCCGCTTCGGTAAGCCGGTTCGGCGCTTCCACCACCGAGATGGCGTCCCGCACATCCCCGGGCAGTTGCGAGAGCACCTCGCGCCCCAGATGCCAGCTGGTTTTGCGCTTCAGGTAAAGCAGGCTGCCGGCCCGCCGCCGCGCCGCATCAGGCTGGAAACGGTCGAGGGGTATGCCATTGGTGACGGTGAAGCGGGGCAGCGCGGTGAGCGGCGCCATGAAATCGGCCAGATAGGAACTGCAGCACAATATGCCGGTAAACCCGAAATCCTCATAGCGCCCTCCGCCCACCGCCGGCGCCACCAGGCCGCCATTCTGCACGAAAGCCAGCTTGCGCCGCGCGGGATAGGCCGCCGCCGCCGCCGGAATCCGCTCCGGCACCACCAGAATGTCATCGGGCGTCATGATGCGCAGGGCCTCATCTACGCTGAGCGGCTGCAGATCATGATCGAACCAATCCACAGTGAAGCGGCCCAGATGCACCACATGCGCCGTGATGCCCGCTTCACGCAGCATCCGGCAATGCTGATAGATCACCTTCACCCCGCCGGTCGGCCGCCGCAGGCCGGGGTGAAAGGCAATCCGCCACAAATGCTGGCCGATGCTCTCCGCCGGCAGCCGATGGCGACTCTCGGCCGGCACCAGATAGAAAAATCGACCTGTACTCATGATGCCTCGTCCCCGGTCCACCCATGGGCAGCGGACTGTTTTGCCGGGGTTTACTCCCTTTTTCAGACCCCGTTTATCAGACCTGGGTACACAACATCAAATCAATCACGCACCAGCCCCCGGTTTTCATTGATAATTGCCGCGAATATCTGCAAACAGGGGGCAGAGAAAACTTTGGCGGCCTGGGCGCGCTACATGCATCTGACAACCATAATAGTGACCGCCTGCGCCGCCTGGAGTATCTGGCTGATTCTATATCATATCGGCAGGCTGGTGCTGGCGCTGTTGCAGCCCGTGCGCCAGCGCCTCAGCCGCCGCTCCGCCGCGCAGCCGCCGATCTCCATTCTGATCCCGATTCAAAGGCTGGAAGCCGATCTCACAACCACCCTCGGCTCGGTTTACAATCAGGACTATCCCGAATTCGAGGTGCTGATCTGCAGCAATGGCAAATCCGCCGGCACCATGGCCGCCATTGAGCGCATCGCCCGCGCTTATCCGCAGGTCCCGACCCGTTTCGTCACCGCCACCGAACAATCGGGCATCAATCCGAAGGTCAACAATCTCGCGCCGGCCATCGAATTGGCCAGCCATGACCTGCTGCTGATCAAGGATTCGAATGTGCAACTGGCGCCCGGAGAGCTGGCCTCCCTGGCCGGGGCCATGGCGCCGGGCGTCGGCATGGCCTGTGTCATTCCGGTCGCCATCGATCCCATCGGCTTTGCCGCCGATATCGAGCAGGCCTTCATGAGCGGCCACGCCGCCACCAACGTGCTGGCGGGCGCTACCCTCGGCGCCAATATCGGCTATGGCAAGGTGATGATGTTCCGCCGCCGCGACTTCCGGGACGCCGGCGGCCTGAAGGTGATTTCCGATACATTCGGCGATGATCACGCCCTGGCCAAGGCATTCGCCCGCAACGGCCTGAAGACCGTATACACCACCAGCGAAGCCTGGCAGTCCCTGAACCGCAAGACTTTCCGCGAGATCTGGAACCGCCAGCTCAGATGGATGGTCATCCGGCGCGATGAAGCCGGCATCGTGTTTTTCGCCGAGCCGTTTTTCGGCGGCGCTGTAGCGATCACCATGGCGGCGATCGGCGCCGCTGCGATTTCCATTCCCTGGTGGCTTGCCGCCGCCTTGGTTGCTGCCGCCTGGATTCTGCCCGAAATGCTGGCCCTGGCCCTGCGCGGCTGGCCGATGGCCTGGCGCTATCCCCTGGCCATGCTGTGCCGCGATGCGATGACCTGGCCCCTATGGATCAGTGCCTGGGGCACCAAACGGGTGCAGTGGGACGGCCATGCCCATGCGCTGGCGGGCACTGTCCGCCCCCAGGATGAATAGGCCTGACGCCCGCGTCACGACGGGTCGTTGACGATCTTGTTGAATTTTTTCTCCCAGGCCAGTTGATTGCCGGCCGAGCCGAGTACGAAGGGCGACAGGGCGATCACCCAGATGAACAGCCGGTTGAGCAGCGAGCCGGGAAAGCGCATCGGCCGGATAAAATCGATGAACAGCACCGCCCGCACCTCTTCGCTGTCATTCCAGGCTTCATGATCGAACGTGTCGTCGAAAATCATGCTTTCCCCTTCCCGCCAGTGCCGGGTCTGATCACCAACCCGAATGCCGCAGGATTCGGGCGGCTCGGGCACCACCAGGCCGAGATGGTAACGCAGCACCCCCTTATAGGGGCCGCGATGGGGCGGCACCTTTTTATGCGGCGCCAGAATCGAGAAGAAGGCGGTTTTCATGCCGGGAATGTTTTTCAGCGCCCGCGCCGTCTGCGGGCAGCGCCGGCACATGCCCGGCGCCTTCAGGCCATAGGCATAGAACACCACCGTCTTCCAGCCGTCATCCTTGGTCAGATAGGCCTGATCCTTGGACAGGTCCTGGAAATTGGGCAGATGCTGCCGGTATTTCAGCAACTCGTCGATCTCGGCGCGAATTTTCGGCCAGTCCTGCTCCACCTGCCGGCTCCACGCAAAATCGCCGGGGTCGAAAAACGGTTTGTTGTCCACCGCCGACCAATGGGCCACGAATTTATCCAGCCCGAACACGATCCGCTTGCCGATTTTCAAGAACACCTGGTTCAGGCGTTGCCGCAGAGTCCTGGCCATATCCCCCCCCTGTTCCGGCATTGGCGTCGCCGTTCCCGCGCGGCGATTAAGTCAGCTTATCGCAACACGCGCTGCGCGAACACCGGTTATTTGACCGCATCCATCCCCTGGCGCCTGGCGCTGAGCCGCCCGGCGCAGAATGCGGCCCAGCCGGCGACAATGCGCTCCACCCCGTAAATATCGAACACCCGCTCCCGCGCCGCGTCGATCTGCGCGAGCACCTCCGGATAGCGGCGTCCCATATCCGCGATGCGCGCCCCCCAGTCCTCTCCCGGACCGACCAGAAACCCCTCCGGCAGGCCGATCAGCTCCACGGCCCGCCGGTGTTCGGGCGTGTCGCTGGCCAGAAACGGCAGGCCGAGCCCGGCGCATTTGATCAGGCGGTTGGCGTTTTTGGCCCGGCTATGCGGATTGAGGGTAACCGGCATCAGCGCCAGGTCAAACTCGATCAGATGCCCATCCACCGATTTGGTCTGATAATCGATGTCCCCGTTCCTGGTGATCCGGGTGACCTTCTGGCTCAGCCCCAGCCTGCCGAGTTCATGGGCGTTTTCCGGCATGCCGAACCACACCAGCCGCTGGCTGAAATCGCGCCGTGGCCGCACCAGATCCCGGTCCAGGATATCGACCATATTATCAAGTAGATAGGCATGGGAGTTCCAGCCCGACAGCAAGCGCTTGAGATAGGTCCCGCCGGTGGTGACCCCGTCCACCGCCTTGCAAAAAGCACGGATAGCCAGCGCCAGCCGCCGGGATTGATGCGGCTCATTGTCGTCAAGATCGTAGATCACCGCGCTGCCCCGGCGCCGGGCCCGCCACAAAGCGCGCCAGGGCCGTACCTTCTGGCAAATGAGCACATCGCAGGCCCCCGCGCCGCCGACCTCTGCCGGCCAGCCGAGCAGATTGAGATAATCCTCGATCAGATAGGCCCGCAGGCGCGAACTCGGCAGCAGGAACGGCCCCCGGGTCAGGAACCGCGCCGAAAAGCGCGGCGCCGGCTCATAAAGCGCAACGAGGCGCAGATCGGTGACCTGCAACAGGGCCGGCCCTTCCGCATCCGCGCTGATTTCCAGAGTGAGCGTCTCGCCCGTTTCCGCCGCCAGCTCGAACGCGAAGCGATGGCGGGTCCAGTCCGCAGAGGGCAGCGCCCGGAATTGCGCCAGCACCCGCGCCGCGCCGCCGGGCGTTTTAGCGCGAATGATGATTTTCAGCGCCGCCCGGCCATCAGGGCAGCGGGCGGTGACGCGGCAGGCATAGCGCCCGATTGCCGGGCCCATGAGCGCCAGTTCCTGAATGAGGCCCGCATCCTGCCCCGCCTCGACCACCAGTTCCACCGCATGGGAGGCATGGGGCAGGCCATGATTGTCATGCCCGGGCACCGCAACCCGCCGGCAGCGCCCTTCACACCCCGGCACGGCCTGCCAATCGTTGAGCCTGCTTCCATCGCCGAGTGACAGACCACTATTGCGGAGCAGGTTCCGCGATGACAGCAATGGCTGAGCGCCTTTATGCTCCGCAGTGCTCACGGGTTGTACGAAGCCTCCGAAACCAGCGAAGGCCTCGGCCTGACCACGGAAAACAGATTGGCCAGGGCGCTCAAAACCGCATAGCTCATGGTCTGAAGCCGCAGATTCTGCGCGCCGGCGAACAGGACAACCGCCAGCACCGCCTGAAGCGCCACCAGCACCAGCACCAGCGCCGCCAATGGCAAGCCGCGAATCGAAATAGCCTCGATCATGAATACGATCGGCAGGTGAAAAGCGAACATCACCGTGCTCACAAAGGCAATGACCAGATTGCTACTGCCGCCGCGCCCCATCATCGCCCCGAACAGGTTGAGCAGCCCCAGCGCGAACATGGTATGGGTCAGCGATAATAGCGGCATCACCAGGCGCTTAACGGCCTCCCGCAGCCATAGACGGGCGCTTTGCACCTGCCCGTAAGCTTGCTCCTGCGCATTCATCAGCCCCGAGGTCGTCAACTCGTCGTAAAAGATCTTCGAGCGCGCCGTGAGGGCTTGGTCGCCGGCTGAATGAGTGGTGATATATTTGAAATCATATCGTTTGTTCTTGCCGCTATCATCGATCATGCTGCCATCGGCCAGCACCAGTTTCCGGTTGTCGTCGCTACCGGACATGATGGCGTATCTGGCGTAATAATGCTCCCGATATTGCCGCTCGCTGCCTTTGTAATTTTTGAGTTTACTGAGATAAACTCCTTCGAACATGGCATCGTTGAGCTTCTTTCTGATATAGATCACCGTCCGTCCATTATCGAAATAATTGAACTTGCCATATTTGATCAGGTTCAAATCGATCTCGCGGCGCAATTTGTACATCACGTCATGGATGACGGACTCGCTGAACGGCTTGAAGAACCCGGCGATCGCATAGCCGGAAAGAGTGCAGACCAATGCAACCGCAAGCGCCGGCAATGCCACGCCCAGACTCGACCTGCCGGCCATATAGAGGCTCACCACAATGCCTTCCGACCAGAACCGGGCATAGACCCAGATGATCGCCAGCGAGGCCAGGATCGGAATGGTGTGAAAGATGATGATGGTGGATGTCCCGATCAGGATCTGCCACAGCAGGGCGGCCGGAATAGCGAACACCTGCACCTGGGAGTTCAGGGATATCAAAACCACCGGAATCGACAGTGCGAAAATCGCGATCAGCGACGCCTTGACCAGCGTCCATAACATATAAAGATCAATGATTTTCATGACCGCCCAGGCCCTGCTCCGTCCCAAATCCGCTCCCGCGCTGCGCCGGGCCTCGGCCCTCTGCCGCCCGCCGCAGGATCGAAATCCGTCTCATTCGGTCTCATACCGGAACGGACTGTCAAATTCACTCAGCCATGGTAGCTGCCCGTCCCGATCCGACAAAGTGGCCAGCTTTTCAGAAACCGGCCAATCGATATTCAGCTCCGGATCGTTCCAGCGGAGGCCACGCTCGCAGTCCGGCCGGTAATAATCGCTCACCTTATAGAAGACCTGGGTATCGGGCGCGAGGGTACAGAACCCATGCGCGAAGCCGACCGGCACCAGCAGCTGACGCCCGTTCTCGGCCGACAGCTCATAGGCGGCATATTGCCCATAAGTTGGCGAGCCGCGCCTTATATCGACCGCCACATCGCAGATGCGTCCCCTCAGGACGGACACCAGCTTGTCCTGGGCGTGGGGCGGAATTTGAAAATGCAAGCCCCGCACCACCCCGGCCCGGCGCGAAAAGGATTGATTGTCCTGCACGAACGCCCTGTCGAAGCCGGCCG
The DNA here is from genome assembly GCA_002869085.1 of Hyphomicrobiales bacterium. Classification (GTDB taxonomy): domain Bacteria; phylum Pseudomonadota; class Alphaproteobacteria; order Rhizobiales; family BM303; genus BM303. Next base: position 7,004 of record PKTQ01000013.1, read on the forward strand.
CCGCCAATCGCTCGCGGCTATAGCTTTCGCAAAACCAACCCCGGTCATCCCCAAATTTCTCCGGCTCCAGGACAAGCAGCTCAAATGCGCCTTTGTGCAATGGAATTCCCCCCTAGGTGGCCACCCGGCCTCATGCCCTGAACCGGGCAGCGGACCGCACATCCCCTCAATACATGTGCCGGGCGGGCGGGACAACCATCATCGCCGCCATCACCCTGCCTCATATCCTGAGGTCGCGGACGGGGCCGCCATCCGCCCCGCGCTTACGGGAAGTGTTTGAAACCGGCAGAAACAGGGCTTATTAAGCAGCAAGAACCCCATTGCCGGGGCCCGGTGGCCCCGATCATCCGGCACCGGCCCGATCGGCGGCGCGGGATGTGCCATAAATCCTTCAGGTGTATGATATCGGCATGACCGGACCCGGAACTCTATCGCGCTATATCGCCGCCCGGTTTGCCTGGGGTTTCCTCGGTGCCCTGGCCATCACCATGTTGCTGTTTTTCATTGTCGAGCTGATCGAATTGCCGCGCCGGGCCGAGGGCAATTATCAAGCCGACCTGGCCGAACTGATGCTGCTGGCCCTCTACCGGCTGCCCAGCCGGGTCGAACAGACCATGATCTTCTCGGTGCTCTATGGGGCCATGTGGACTTTCATCGCCCTCAGCCGGCGCCAGGAACTGGTGGTGATCTGGGCGCTGGGGCAATCGATCTGGAAATTCCTGCGCGCACCATTGGTGGTGACGGTCCTGATCGGCCTGGCTTCGGTGGCGCTGTTCAACCCCTTTGCCGCCGCCATGATGAGCAAATTCGAGCGTTTCGAGGCCCAGCTTCGCCTGGACAGCAAAGATATCGGAAATCCCTCCCGCGCCAATCCGGGGCTGTGGCTGCGGCAGAACGGCGTCAACGGTCCCTCGATCCTCCATGCGCGCCACAGCGCCGATCGCGGGCTCAAACTGTATCGGGTGGTGGTGCTGCGCTACCAGACCGACAGCGACAAGGTTTTGTGGATCAACGCCGAGGAGGCGGAGCTGATTCACGATCGCTGGTTCCTCAGCAATGCCTGGGTCGCCAATCCCGATGGCGAGATCAGTTTCTGGAAAGCTTATACCATCAGCACCAATCTTTCCCCGGCCCAGGTCATCAGCAGCCTGTCGGACCCGGGCACGATCTCATTCTGGAGTCTCAGGGAAAATATCAAGCTCGCCGACGCTGCCGGCCTGTCCTCGACCCGATACCGGATGCAATTTCAGGCCCTGCTGGCCCGCCCGATACTGATGTGCGCCATGATCCTGATCGCCGCCACATTCTCCCTGCGCATCTTCCGGTTTGAGAATGTGGTGCGCATGGTCCTGGGCGGCCTGGTATCCGGATTCGTGCTGTTTTTCGTCAATAGCTGGTCATGGGAGATCGGCACCCTGGGCATGGTGCCGGTGATGGTCGCGGCCTGGTTCCCGGCCCTGGTGGCGCTGGCCATCGGCGCGACGGCGATCTTCGTGCAGGAAAGCCGCTGACCCTATATCCGGCCGCCCGGCATCACAGAGCGATGCCGAGTTCCTCCTCCCGGCGCCGCAGCCGCTCGGTCTCCTCGGCGATATAGTCCCGGCACATGGGTAATGTATTGATGTTTTTGGTGAAAACCAGATGGAACACCATATTGCGCCCATGCAGGAAGCCAAAGGCCGTGCCGGTGAGATAAAACTCCCACATGCGGCAGAAGCGCTCGTCATAAATCGCCGCCACCTTGTCCCAATTGTTCAAGAAACGCCGCCGCCACTCCATCAGAGTGTAGTGATAATGCTTGCGCAACACCTCATTGTCGGTCAGCCAGAACCGGGCCCGTTCGAAAGCGCCGATAAACTCCGAATAGGACGGTGCATGCCCGCCGGGAAAGATATATTTACGCAGGAACGGGTTGGCGGTTCCGGGCACCGACATGGTGCCGATACTGTGGATGAAGCCGGCGCCGTCCGGCTTCATCAGACGTTTATATTGCTCGAAAAACTCGTCATAATGGCCAACCCCCACATGCTCCATCATGCCGATCGAAATCACCCGGTCGAACTGCCCGCTCAGATCCCGGTAATCCATCAGCTTGAAATCGACCCGATCCTCGACGCCCAGCTTTTTGGCCTCCGCCCGGGCATAGGCGATCTGCTCCTTCGACAGATTGACCGAGGTCACCTTCACATCGTTCATCTGCGCCAGATAAAGCGCAAAGCCGCCCCAGCCGCACCCCAATTCGGCAATATGCATGCCGTCGCGTATGCGCATTTTGGCACAGACATGCCGGGCCTTGTTGCGCTGGGCCTGTTCCAGGGTTTCGGTTTCGGGATCCTGATAATAGGCACAGGTATATTGCATATTGTCGTCCAGAAAGAGCTTATACATTTCGGTCGACAAATCGTAATGATGCGCCACATTCTTCGCCGCTTTCCGGCGCGGGTTGAACTGATGCACCCGCTTCATGACCTTGCTTAGTCTTTCCGCATGTTTTTGCAGCGGATGTGTGCGCAGATTGCGCTCATTGAGCAGGAAAAAGCTCATGAAGTCATGCAGATCGGTGCCTTCCTCAAAGGTCAGCTTGCCGTCCATATAGGCCTCGGCCGCCTTGATGTCGGGTGACAGGAATATCTTGGTGTAAAGCGAGCCGTCATGGATGCGCATCGTCACCACCGGCTCCTTCACCTTACCCTCGAACACATGCAGTTCCCCGGTATGGTCATAGGCCCGCAAGGTGCCCACCCCGACAAAATGCTCCAGCAGGCTCCTGATCAGTCTCATGGTCATTTCGGCAAACGGCTCCGCTTGGTCCCGGCGCACCGAATTCAAGACATTCGGCCCGGGAAATGGTTTGGCGCACAGCTATAGCACAGCCGTGCCGCCATTCCATCCCCTGGCGGCTCTGCGGCCGGGTGAATGGCACCGGCGACCCTCCGTTCCGCGCCGCGCCGCGCCGATTGATGCGGCCCGGGCGAAGTGATAGATACCGGCCTGGGGTATGAAGGGAAAATGGCAAGCCGATGCGTGACAGATATGTGCTGATCCGGCCGATGTGCGGGCTGAACGACATGTTCAACCAGATCGATCGATGTTACCGCTACTGCAAAGAATATGGCAGGACACTTGTTATCGATACGCAGCATTGCTCTTTCAAGGACGAGTTTTTTGAATATTTCATCCCGGATGATGTGAACGTAAAATCATTCCGCGAATGGATCGGCAATGGTGATCACAAGGGCCTGAGCGCATTTCCCAAAGGCGTGAATGTTACAAGTTTCAATTATCGGGTTCAGTACGTTTCGGATAGCGGTATATTTCAAACATCCGACAACAAATTGATCAGATTCAATCCCAAGCCCCCCAGTCTCAGCAAGCTCATCACTATGAGGCTTAGCCGGAATGGAGTCTTCATCACCTTCGATTTCGGCCGCGATTACCCGCAAGACATCCTGATCCACCAGGCCTGCGGCGGCGGCGCTCATGGCGGGCGGGGTTTTAATCTGTTCATGGTCAATGACCATATCCGGCAGAAATTATGGCAGCGTCTGCAAGCCATCGGCGGCGAATTCACGGCAATTCATGTCCGCAACACCGATCTGAAGACTGACTATGAGGGCTATTTCACGGAAATTCTGCCCCAGATCAGAAAATATCCGCGCATATTTCTTGCCACGGACGACAGAACTGTCCTCGATTTCTTCACCAGCCACGGCATCGATTTTCATACATTTTCCAAGATCATCAGCGCGGATGGATTGCCTTTTCACGATAAGGACTTCAAAGGGGATATCAGGCTGCGCAACACCGAAGCCATCCTCGATGCGCTGACCCTGAGCGCCGCCGAGAATATCATTTTCACCAACACACAGTGGCAGAAACCGTCAGGTTTCGTGCGCCTGGCCCAGGGGTTGAAGTCGCTGGGATATGTGCAAAAGCTAAAGTCCAGGCCGGTCGCCGCGCCGTGAGCGGCACGCCCTCAGGGCAGTTGATTATCGCGGCGCCGGCACATCCTCTCCAGATAGCGGCCCTCGGGCGCCCCCTCCCGGACCGGTGGAGGTCAGGCTTCGGGCGCGGAGACCGCCTCGAGACTGGCCGGCAGCAGCATGGCGCCATCCGATTTGACATTCATCTGGATCGGGCTGGTGCGGCCGCTCTCCCAGACCCCGGACCCGGTCTCCATGGGCCGCACATCGAGCTTGAACAGATTGCCATTGTTGAAGCCGAAGACGTTCACCAGGTCTTTCTGATAGACGCTCACCCCGACATTGTATTTTCCCGGCAGCACATCGGAGATATCCATTTCGACCCGCCGCGTGACGACCCCGCCCGCATCGCAGCTTATGCAGTCCATGAAGGTGTGATAGGCGATCTTCACATTGAAACCGTCAATGATGAAAATGTTGAAGAAATGCTTGCTCGATGTCATCTCCTTGAAGCATTTCAGGCTGATATCGAACGAGATCCGCCGTTCGGATGGATCATTGCCGATGGTCAGCACGCTGCCGGTCTCCATCTCCTCGCCTTTGACGCAAAGTTTCTCGACCGTGAATTGGTGCAGATTCTGCGTATGCGGCGAGGTCAGCACATTCGATTTCTTCAGCGCATTGATGTAATCGGTACACACCACGTCCGAGGGTCCGATCTTGCGCGCCTCGCCCCGGTCGATCCACAGGGTCTGATCGGTAATGCTCATCACATGGTTCATATTATGCGAGATGAAGATCAGGGCCATGTTGCGGGCGAGCAGTTGTTGCATCGCCAATTGCGCCTTGGCGCGGAAATTCTGATCGCCGACCGCCAGCACCTCGTCGAGGATCAGCACATCCGGCTTGACATGGATGGCGACGGCGAAACCGAGCTTGACGCGCATGCCGCTGCTGTAATTCTGCATCGGCATGTCGATAAAGCGCCCCAGCTCGGCGAATTCGACGATCTCATCGAATTTCGCATCGACTTCCGCCTTGCTCAACCCGAACAGCATGGCCCGGCTATAGATGTTTTCGCGCCCCGACAGGATCAGATTCATGCCCGTGGTCAGCTCGATCAGCGCCTGCACCCGGCCCCTGGTGCGCACAAAGCCCCTGGTCGGTTTGATGATGCCGGTGATGATTTTCAGCAGGGTGGATTTGCCGGCGCCATTGGGGCCGATGATCCCGATCGACTCGCCGCGCCTGAGGGTGAAGGAAATATCCTGCAGCGACCAGAACTCATCCTGGCGCAGTTCCGGCACCACCGAGCGCCCGGTCAATTCCCGCCCCAGATCGCGCACCGCGTAAAACAGCGAGCTGCGCAGATTGCGGGAGAACTTTTTGGAAATGCCCGACACCTCGACCAGAATATCGGCCTCGGATCTGTTCTGCTCCGCCGGGTCTGTGACCAGATCGCTCAAGCACTCTGCCTTTCAATGATAATCGGCAGCGACACCAGATAAACCACCACCGATACGACCATGAAGATACCGGAAAGCAACCCGGTCAGGCCCCAGCTCATCAGCGGCGGCATCGGCATGCTGCTCAGCGAGCCTCGGGCCGCGTCGATGAGGCTGGTCAGCGGATTGAGCTCGACAATTGTTTTCAGCCAGCCGGTCTCGGGCGTGACATATCCCACCGGGGTCAGCAGCACCAGCACCGCCATGATGATCGGTATGACGATTTTCACATCATGAAAGATCAGATTGAGCGGGCTGAGCAGAATGCCGATCGCATTGCCGAGGAAGATGAAGGCCAGCAGCACCAGCGGCAGATACACGATATCCGCGTCAGGCCAGCTGCCGAATGCCAGGAAAATCAGCGGCAGCAGGCACAGTTTGATCAGCGTGTCATAAAGCACCAGCAGGAGGGCCGCCACCAGCAGCGAGAGGCGCGGAAACTGAATCTTGGCCATCACATTGCGATTGACCTGCACCACTTCGATCGGCCGCGACAGCGAGGTGGTGAATAATTGCCAGAACAGCGAGCCCACAAACACATAGACCGGATAGGGGATGGTGGTTTCCCCGACATTCAGGATCTTGGAGCTTTTCATCAGCATGAAGGCGGCGGTCGCGCCGAGGGCCGGCAGAACCGCCCACAAATATCCAAGCAGGGTCTGCCGGTAGCGCGCCTGCATGTCGCGCTGCGCCAATTGCCACCCCAGCGGCAGGGTGAAGTGAACGCTCTGCTTCCATTCCCTGAAGGCCTCCTTCGGGCGCTGCAGCACGCTCTGCTCGGAAATGAAACGCTCTTCCATACTCACCCACCCTGGATTTACCGCACGCATACTCAGCCGGCATCCGGGCTTTTTATGACGACCCGTCTTGCGGATATAACTGGCAACCGGCCGGATTCCTAACCGAAATCAGGGTTCAAGGCAATGTCGCCCGCAAATTGAAATCGTTGAAAACCCGCCTGTCTCAAACTGCCCTGTCTCAAGACTAACCGGAACCGTCCGGAAAGAAAAGC
>PKTQ01000357.1 GCA_002869085.1 Hyphomicrobiales bacterium
GCGAAAGTAGAGACCGGCCGGACCATATCGGGCATGGACTTGCACCAGATCAATGCGTAAAAACAAAGGCTGAAAAGAATTGACCGGCTGATGCCGCCGACATGTCAAGATCGTCAATCGGTTTCTCTGACCTGGCGGTGACGGCAAAGGCCTGGAACGCTTGATAACTGAACGCCCAACAAGAAGAGACAGCCCATGTCTGAAGCCAAACAATTACTGCACCTTGTCTTTGGCGGCGAGGTCACCGAACTGGAACAGGTTGATTTCAAGGATCTGGACAAGCTGGATATTGTCGGCATGTATCCCGACTATCAGACCGCCTATGACGTTTGGAAAGCCAAGGCCCATTCCACCGTGGACAATGCGCATATGCGCTATTTCGTGGTCCATATTCACCGCCTCATTGATCCGGATGAGGACCAGAGCTGAACCCGCTCAGCAAAATGCAGCCGGGGCCTGATTCAATCACCGCCCAAAGGCCGGACAGTCAGACAGAGAGACCTTCATGACCAAAATCAAAGTTGCCAATCCCGTCGTCGAACTTGACGGCGATGAAATGACCCGGATCATCTGGCAGATGATCAAGGACAAGCTGATCAATCCCTATCTGGATATTGACCTGCATTATTACGATCTGAGCATTGAGTCCCGCGACGCCACCGACGACCAGATCACCATCGATTCGGCCAATGCCATCAAGAAATACGGCGTCGGCATCAAATGCGCCACCATCACCCCGGACGAGGCCCGGGTCGAGGAATTCGGCCTGAAGAAAATGTGGCGCTCGCCCAACGGCACCATCCGCAATATTCTCGGCGGCGTCATCTTCCGCGAACCGATCATCATGTCGAACGTGCCGCGCCTGGTGCCGGGCTGGACCCAGCCGATCATCGTCGGCCGTCATGCCTTTGGCGACCAGTACCGCGCCACCGACTTCCTGTTCCCCGGCAAGGGCAAGCTGACCATGAAATTCGTCGGCGAGGACGGCACGGTGCAGGAATATGATATTTTTGACGCCCCCTCCTCGGGCATTGCCATGGGCATGTATAATCTCGACGCCTCGATTGAGGATTTCGCCCGCGCTTCGTTCAATTATGGCCTCGCCCGCGGCGTGCCTGTGTATCTTTCCACCAAGAACACCATTCTCAAGGCCTATGACGGGCGCTTCAAGGACATCTTCCAGGCCATCTATGATGAAGAGTTCAAGGCCGCCTTCGAGGACAAGAAGATCTGGTATGAGCACCGGCTGATCGACGACATGGTGGCCGCGGCCCTGAAATGGTCCGGCGGCTATGTCTGGGCCTGCAAGAATTATGACGGCGACGTGCAGTCCGATATCGTCGCCCAGGGCTTCGGCTCGCTCGGCCTGATGACCTCGGTTCTGGCCACCCCGGACGGCAAGACGGTGGAGGCCGAGGCGGCCCATGGCACCGTGACCCGCCATTACCGCCAGCACCAGAAGGGCGAGCAGACCTCGACCAATTCGATCGCCTCGATTTTCGCCTGGACCCGGGGTCTGGCGCACCGGGCCAAGCTCGACGACAATGACGAACTGGCCAAATTCGCCGCCACCCTGGAGAAGGTCTGCATCGACACGGTGGAAAGCGGCCATATGACCAAGGACCTGGCCCTGCTGATCGGCCCGGAACAGCCCTGGCTGTCCACCACCGGCTTTTTGGACAAGGTCGACGAAAATCTGCAAAAAGCCATGGCTTGAGGTCCGCCCATGAAACCGGCCGCCAACACCACCGCGCTGCGGGTGCAGCAGCATCTGGGCGCCGATTTCCAGGTGCTGGAATTCGAGGAGAGCACCCGCACCTCCGATGACGCCGCCCGGGCCATTGGCTGCACGGTGGCCGAGATCGCCAAATCGCTGATCTTCAAATGCAAGGCCAGCGACCAGGGCGTGCTGATCGTCATGAGCGGCGTGAACCGGGCCGACATGGCCAAGGCAAAAGCCGTGCTGGGGGAAAAACTGTCCCGCGCCGATGCGGACTTTGTCCGCCAGAAAACCGGCTATGCCATTGGCGGCGTGCCGCCCGTCGCCCATGCCGAGAAGCTGCAGGTCCTGCTCGACCGGGATCTACTGGCATTTGACGAAATCTGGGCCGCCGCCGGCACCCCCAATGCGGTGTTCCGGCTCACCCCGGCCCAGTTGCAGGCCCTGACCGGCGGCGA
>PKTQ01000239.1 GCA_002869085.1 Hyphomicrobiales bacterium
AGCTTCCAGAACGGCGCTTTGGTTTTCAGCCAGTCCATCAGGAACTCGGCCGCCTCGAAGGCCGCCTGCCGGTGCGCCGAGGCGGTCAGCACCAGCACGATGTTTTCGCCCGGCTCCAGGCGCCCATAGCGGTGGATGATCAGCGAGCCATCGAGCGGCCAGCGCTCATGGGCCTCCTGCTCGATCTCCTGCAGCGCCTTTTCGGTCATGCCCGGATAATGCTCCAGGGTCATGGCGCTGACATGCTTGCCATGCGAGCTGTCGCGCGTCAGCCCGGTAAAGCTGACAATCGCGCCGATTTCCGGCCTGCCCTGCTTCAATGCGGCGATTTCGGCGCCAATGTCGAAATCATCCCTCTGCACCCTGATCATCGGCCAACATCCTCGTCATTGCTGCCTATCGGCGAAGATTGCCACAACCGGCCCGCTCTCGAAAGTGAAACTGGGGAAATGATGGCGCTCAGCCGCCCGTGACCGGCGGGAAAAACGCCACCTCGCGCGCCCCGGTGATGTCGGCGTCATGGGCGACATGGGTCTGGTCGAGGGCGGCGCGGATGATTCTCTCATTCTCGAACGCCGCTTCGAATTCCGGCCCGCGCGTCTTCAGCCAGGCGATCATATCGGCAATGGTGCGCACCCCTTCGGGCGGGGTCAGCTCTTCGGTGGAAATGCCGGTGCGTTGGCGCACCCAGGCGAAATAGCGTATTTGCATCATCCGTCTCCCAGCACATGGGTAATGCCGGCGCGCAGATAGTCATAGCCGGTATAAAGGGTCATTGCCGCCGACAGCCACAACAGGCCATAGCCGAGCAGGGTGACGCCGGGGATCAGCTTCTCCCCCGCCGGCACCGAAAGCAGAAAGCCGATCGCCACCATCTGCATGGCGGTTTTCCATTTGGCGATGCGCGTGACCGGCACCGAAACCTCGACCTCGGCCAGATATTCGCGCAGGCCCGACACCAGCATTTCCCGGCTCATGATGATCAGCGCCGCCCATAGCAGCCAGCCATTGATCACCCCATTGGCCACCAGCATCAGCAGCGCCGATGCCACCAGCAGCTTGTCGGCGATAGGGTCCAGCATGCGCCCCAGCGCCGATTGCTGCGACCAGATGCGGGCCAGATAGCCGTCGAAAAAATCGGTGATGCTGGCGGCGGTGAAGATGCCGAGCGCCAGCCAGTTGGAAAGATCTCCCTGGATATAATAACACGCGACCAGCGCCGGAACCGCCACAATGCGCCCATAAGTGAGCAGATTGGGCAGGCTGAAAGCCAATTTCCGTTCGGCGTGCTGCGTCATGGATCTATCCATCGGTCAGGCCCCTGGAGTGTCTTGCAGTCTATCAGAACCCCGAGCCGGAGAAAACGCGGTCGCCGGGATGAGCGCGAATATAAGCGTTTCTATCCTGTCCGGCTCTGACCAAACTCAAGGGGTTCATCAGGTCTTTATCATGCGGTTATGTTTCACCGCCATGAAAAAAATCATAAATCTGTTTAGCCATGGATGCGCTGATACCTTTGACGCATATAAGATCTGCGGTACCGGCGCGGCTGACCGCCTTGGCTGAGCCGAAATGCCGCAGCAGCGCCCGCTTGCGCGCAGCCCCGATGCCCGGCACCTCGTCGAGGGGCGAGCGGCCCTGGGCGGTCTTGCGCCGCGCCCGATGGGTGCCGATGGCAAACCGGTGCGCTTCATCCCGAAGCCGCTGCAGGTAATAGAGCACCGGATCGCGCGGCTCCAGCATGAAGGGCGCCCGCCCTTCCATGAAGAAACGCTCGCGGCCGGCATTACGCTCCGGCCCCTTGGCGATCCCGGCCAGGGTGATGCCGCTCAGGCCAAGCTCGTCCAGCACCGTCTGCGCCGCCGTGAGCTGCCCGGCGCCGCCGTCGATCAGCACCAGATCCGGCCAGCCCGCCGCCTGGCGCTCTGCATTGTCCATCGCCGCGAGGCGTTTGAAGCGCCGGGTCAGCACCTCGCGCATCATCGCGAAATCGTCTCCGGGGGTCAGCTCCTGCGATTTGATGTTGAAGGTGCGGTAATGTTTCTTCTCGAAGCCTTCGGGCCCCGCCACCACCATGGCGCCGATGGCGTGGGCGCCCTGGATATGGCTGTTGTCATAGGTCTCAATCCGCTCCGGCGGCGCATCGAGGTCGAACAGGGTCTGCACCCCGTCGAG
>PKTQ01000136.1 GCA_002869085.1 Hyphomicrobiales bacterium
CCCAAAGCCTTTCACGGTGACGGTGGTCTCCCCGCCGGAGAGGAGGATGCAGGGCCGGGTGAAGGGCTGGCCGCGGGCGGCGACCTGCCGGGCGATCCCAGCCATGACAAGGCCCATATCGCGGGCCTCGCCCTCAAGGGCATCGCCCAGAATATGCACCGGGTAACCTGCGGCGCGGCCGATCTCCGCCGCCGCTTCCAGGGCCATTTGCGGGGCGGCGATCAGATGATGGGTGCTACCCGTGAGGCGCGGATCGCCCGGTTTGACGCTCTCGCCGAGGCCCTGTTCAAGCAGATCCCGCGCCGCCGGTGGCAGCTCGATGCCATAGCGCTCGATGATGGAGAGGGCCTCGGCGCAGCCCGTCGGGTCGGCGATTGTCGGGCCAGAGGCGATATCGACCGGGTTGTCCCCCGGCACGTCCGAGATCAGCAGGGTGACCAGCCGGGCCGGGTGGCAGGCGGCGCCGAGGCGTCCGCCCTTGACGGCCGAGAGATGGCGGCGCACGCAGTTCATCTCCGAGATCGTGGCGCCGCAGCGCAGCAGCTCGGCATTGATTTCTTGTTTGCCCGCCAAAGTGAGCCCGGCGAGCGGCAGGGACAGCAGGGCCGAGCCGCCGCCTGAAATCAGGCACAGCACCAGATCGTCCGGGGTCAGCCCGCCGACATAGGCGAGCATGCGCCGCGCCGCCTCGGCCCCGGCCTGGTCCGGCACCGGATGGGCCGCTTCGATGATTTCGATATGCCGGCATGGGACGTTATAGCCATAGCGCGTCACCACCAGGCCCTCGAGCGGGCCCGGCCAGTGGTCTTCTACGCTGCGGGCCATAGCGGCGCCGGCCTTGCCGGCCCCGATGACGATGAAGCGCCCCTTGGGCGGGGTTTTCGGCAGGAAGGGCGGCAGGCACAGGGCAGGCTGCGCCGAGGCCACGGCGGCCTCGAACATGGATCGCAGCAATGTTCCCGGCTCGCCTCCGGGGCCGGGGCCGGCCCGTTCTGAACTGCTCATGGGTGTATTGTCCTATCCGCATTCGCTTGGCCAGGCAAATTGCCCCCGCGGGGCTGCCGCCGGTGCCGGCCATGGCTTGTTTTTTAGCAAATTCAGTTTATCAGTATAGCATCCGGCGGCAAGGACGGGACCCGTGCTCGAAAAACTCAGATCACTTTATCAGGACAACAGCGTTGCGGCGCACCGGTTCCGCTATGGCCTGCTGGTGTTTGATCTCGCCACCATAATTTTCGTGATCGGCAGTTCCTTCGTGCCCCATACAAGGCTGATCGGTCTGGTCGATATTGCGCTCGGCGCGGTCATCCTGCTCGATTTTCTGATCCGCTTTCTGATTGAGGCGCGCAAGGCCACCTTCTTCCTGCGGCCGGTGGTCTGGGCGGATGTGGCGGCGATGGTGTCGTTTCTGGCGCCGATCGCCGATGAGGGGCTCGGATTTTTGCGGGTGCTGCGGACGCTGAGACTGCTGCACACTTATCAATTGCTGGCGCGGCTGCGTCAGGACTTCGCCTGGTTCCGCCAGCGCGAGGAGGTGATCCTGGCGACCCTGAATCTCATGGTGTTCCTGCTGGTGACCACGGGGCTCATTTATGCGCTGCAGCATAAGGTCAATCCGCAGATCGGCAATTATGCCGACGCGCTCTATTTCACGGTCACCACCCTCACCACCACCGGTTTCGGCGACATCACCCTGACCGGCACGGCGGGGCGCCTTTTGTCGGTGGGGGTGATGATCTTCGGGGTGACGCTGTTCCTGCGCCTGGCGCAAGTGCTGTTCCGGCCGAGCAAGGTGCGCCAGGAATGCGGGCAGTGCGGGCTGCGGCTGCATGACGCCGATGCGGTGCACTGCAAGCATTGCGGGGCGACGATCCATATTTCCACCGAAGGCGGGGTGTAAGCCTTCCCGCAGGGCATTGCCGGCCGGTGATCCGCCCGCCCCGCGCCCGTCCTGCGCCCGGACCCCGTGCATGTGGCCTCTTGTTGAAAGCTGAGCAGCTTTGTAAGCTATGGGCCAATCGCAGGATGAAAAAAGAAAAGAGGCCCTGTCCATGTATTTGCTGCGCTTGATTGTTCTGTCGCTCATCTTCGTCACGCTCACCGGCTCGGCCCTGCGGGCCGAGGGGGCGGCCAAAAGATTCGCCCTGGTGATCGGCAATGCCGAATATAGCGGCAAATCCCTGTCGCCCCTGAAGAACCCGACCAATGACGCGGCGCTGATTTCCGAATCCCTGAAGCGGGCGGGCTTTGAGGTGACGGTGCTGATGAATGCGGATCTGCGCGGCATGAAACAGGCGGTGGCCAAGTTCGGCAACACGCTGAAAGGCGCCGGCGCCAAGGCAATCGGCCTGTTCTATTATTCCGGGCATGGGTTCCAGGCCAGCAATATCAATTATCTGGCGCCGCTGAAGGCCAATCTGCAGGACGAAGTGGACGCGGAATTCGAGGCGATCTCGGTCGATTGGGTGCTGGCCAAGCTCGATGCGGCCAATAAGGGCGCCAATATCGTGATCCTCGATGCCTGCCGCAACACCGCCCTGAAGCGCAGCATGCGCAGCGCCGGGCAGGGGCTGGCATTGCTGAAGCAGACGCCGACGGGCAGCTTCATCTCCTTCGCGACCGCGCCGGGCAGCACCGCCGCCGACGGCAGCGGGCTCAACAGCCCCTATTCGGCGGCCATCGCCCGCGAGATTTCCCAGCCGGGCATGAGCATCGAACAGGTGTTCAAGAATGTGCGCAAATCTGTGGTCGCGGCCACCGGCGGCGAGCAGGTGCCGTGGGATTATTCCTCGCTGACTTCGGATGTGGTGTTTGTACCCGGCGACGACGCGGCTGCTGTGGCGCGTTCGGTGGGGCAGGCGGATGCCTCGGCGCTGCAGGTGGAATTGCAGTTCTGGAACGATGTGAAAAACTCCGGCGACGTCAAGCAACTGAATGCCTATCTGGCCAAATTCCCGGACGGCGCCTTCGCGGCGGTGGCGAAATCGCGCATTGAGGAGGCCAATAGCAAGACCGGCAGCGCCGACCAGATCGAAAAGCTGTTCGCCCGCCTGACCAGCCGCTCGCTGATCGTCGAAAAACCGACCCGGCCGCATGAGTTCTACGCCAATGCGCGCATGCATGAGCTGCAGGGCGATTATCTGCGTGCCCGGCAGGACTATATGAAATTCTTCGCCTTCGGCGAGGCCTATGTGGACCCGCATTACCGCTTTCAGAGCTTTTTGAAGGTGCAGGAGGGCCGGGACGGGGCCTGGGAGACCTATCTGTCCATGGCGCGCGGGCGCAAGGATCCGGTGCTCTATTTTGCCACCGACCTGCTGCAAAAGCGTGATGCCCGAGTGAAGCGGCTCGAGGCCTATATCCAGACCTATCCGGATTTCGCGCCGGCCTTTTACGAGCTTAGCCGCGATTTCTCGCAGGCCCGTCTCGGCCAGCAGTCGCTGGCGGATAAAAAGCGCGAAAACGAGCTGCTGACCCGGTTCATGAAACTGGTGGGTGAGGGCAAGTTCCTGCGCTATTTCATGGACCAGCAGGCGGCGGCCAAGCAGATCGAGGATGCCAAGCAGCGCCTCGCGGCCCTCTCGTTCCTGAGCAGTGCGGCCATGAAAAACCCGGTCAAGCTGAACACCACACGTAGCAATCAGGGCTGGATGTTGTCATTTTCCATCGCCGACCAGGCGACCGAGATTTTCGTGGCCAAGCCGGGCCAGCCCGAGGTTTCGACCGGCTTCATGCCCGGGACGATCAACCAGACCACCGGCAAGCCGGTGCCCTATCCGATGGTGACCCTGCCGGGCAATGCCGGGCCGATGGAGCTGAAGGTCAGCTATAGGGATGTGCGCGGCCAGAAACAGGGGCCGTTCCCGGTGCGTTTCAACCCCGGCTCGGCGCTGATGGATGGCCAGAAGATGATCCTGGAGCGCATGCCCAACAGCTGGATCAGCTTCCGGGACTGGGACGGGAAGATGTTCGCTTATTTCTCGCATCTGGTCAGCTATCGCTGCGCCATCGCCAAGATCGAGTTTGGGGTCGATGTGGACACGCCGGACAATCAGTTCCATCTGCTGCCCTGCGATCCGGCCAACCCGCATTCGGTGCGCTATAAGGGCAAGAATTCACTTACCCATCTGATCATCCCCAGACAGACCCGCTACATGACCGCCAAGCTGACCTATATGGACGGCACCCAGTCGGCCATCCAGCGCTTCGACGTGCCCCGGTAAGCGGCCTCTTGTCCGGGGCGGAAACAGCGAAGCTGCCGGCGCCCAAACGCCGGGTGCTGACCGGGCTGGCGGCGGCGCTGGTTTCGGCGCTGCTGGCGCTGGTGCTGGGCTTCCGGCTCGAGGTGCTGATCGAGGATGCGGCGCTGGTGCTGCTGACCCCGCCTGTGAGCCCGCCGGATGAGATCGTGCTGGTGGCGATCGACGAGGATACCCTGTCGCATCTGCCTTATCGCTCGCCCATCGACCGGGCCTTCCTGGCCAGGATGATCCGCCATATCGACGCGGCGGCGCCGCGCGCCATCGGGGTTGATATCCTGCTCGATCAGCCGAGCGAGCCGGACAAGGACGCGGCGCTGCTCAGCGCTCTCGGCAGCGCAAAATCCCCCATCGTGATGGGCTATGCCACGGGCGACGACGGGCTGACCGCCAAACAGGCGAAGTTCCTCGATCAGGCGCTGAAGGGGCTGGACAAGGGGCTGGTGACCCTGAGCCGCGATGATTTCGATGGCACGGTGCGCACGCTCTATCCCGGCCGCGAGGTGGCGGGCAGCTTCATGCCCGGCCTTGCGGCGGCGCTGGCCAAGATCGGCGGCAAGACGGCGCCGGCCGGGGGGCGGATAAGGTTTTATCATGACGCGGCCGGTCATCCGCTTAGCTTCAAGACCTACCCCGCCCACAGCGCCGCCCTGCTGCCGGCGGACTGGTTTCGGGACCGCTATGTGCTGATAGGCTCGGCCCTGCCCACATCCGACCGGCATCCGACCCCGTTCGTCACCACCCTCGGGGCCGAGCTCGGCACGCCGGACGGCATGGCGATCCATGCCCATATGCTGACCCAGATGCTGCGCGGCGAGCGCATATTGGCGCCCCCGCCCTGGGCGGCGGCGGCGATTGTGCTGGGTATGGCGCTCATTGCGGCGCTGATCCTGAGCCTGCCGCTGGCGCCGCTCACCGGGGCGGCGGTGCTGGCCGGGCTGATCGGCGCCTATCTTGCCGGCGCCTATTTCCTGTTCAGCGGGCGGCTTGTCATGCTGCCGGCGGCGATGCCGGTGCTGGCGGCGCTGCTGACCGCGGTGCTGCTGGCCATGGGGCGCTGGTACCGGGACCGGGCCGAGCGCCTGTTCATCGAAAAAGCGTTTTCGCAATATGTCAGCCCGGCGGTGGTGCAGCGGATCTCGCGGCGCGAGCATGAACTCAGCCTGGGCGGCGAAGCGCGCATCGTGACCTATGTGTTCACCGATCTTGAAGGCTTTACCAGCCTGAGCGAAAGCCTGGCGCCTGATCGGATCGCGGCGCTGCTCAATGATTATCTCGATGCGGTGTGCGGGCTCTATGTGGAGGCCGAGGCCACTATCGACAAGATTGTCGGCGATGCGGTGATCGGGTTTTTCGGGGCGCCGGAGCAGCAGGACGACCAGGCGTGCCGGGCGGTGGAGCTGGCGCTGGCCATCGACCGGTTCAGCGAGGCTCATCGCCGCGATCTGGCGGCACAGGGAACCCGCTTCGGGGTCACCCGCATCGGCGTGCATAAGGGCAAGGCGATCATCGGCAATTTCGGCGGTTCGCGGTTTTTCGACTATACCGGCATTGGCGACACGGTGAATGTGGCGGCGCGGCTCGAGGCCGCGAACCGGCATCTGGGCACCCGCATCTGCGTCAGCGGGTCGGTGGCCGGGGATTGTCCGGAGCTCAAATTCCGCCCGGTCGGCGACATCGTGCTGAAAGGCAAGCAGGTGCCGATCCCCGCCTTCGAGCCGCTGCAGATGGGCGCCCTGCCGCCGGAACTGGAAGACGGCTATGCAAGCGCCTATGCGCTGATGGCGGGCGGCGATGCCGGCGCCGGGGCGCGCTTTGCCGAACTGGCCGAGGCGTTTCCGGACGATGCGCTGACCGGCCTGCATAATGGGCGGTTGCAAGGCGGCGAAACCGGGCCGATAATCACCCTGAAGGGAAAATAGGAGACCCGCACCCATGACAGCGCACCCCATCGGCAAACGGATTTCGATTGTTTTCAGTCTGCTGTTTTGCCTGATCGTCTTTGTCTCGGCGCCGGTCACCGAAGCGGAGCAGGGCCAGCTTGTGGTGATCGCCGCCACCAATGCCGGCAAGGTGGTGCCGGGCAGCATGCTGCAGCCGGGGGATATCGTCAATATTCCGGCCGGTGGCTGGATCACCCTGATCACCGAAACCGGCGGCATGATCCAGTTGGGCGGGCCCTATTCGGGGCCGGTGCAGCGCAAGGTGGTGCGCGGGCCAAAGCAAGACCCGAAGGGGCTTACGGGCACGCTGACCAAGATCGCCGGCCTGATCGCCGGCGCCAAGACCCAGTCGACGGTGCTGGGCGCCTCGCGCCAGGCCGAGGCGCTGGCGGCGGCGCAGCCCGATCCGTGGCTGATGGCGGTGGATAGCTCGGGCGAGCGCTGCGTGCGCCGGCAGGGTGTGCAGATGTGGCGCAAGAGCGGGGCGCGGCCCGCGGTTGTTTCGCTGCGCTCGCAAAAGGCCAAGGCCGCTGGTCTTAAATGGCCGGCGGGGGTGCAGCGCCTGCAATTGCCGCCCAAATTCATCGAGGACGGCACGCTGATCGTGATGAAGATCGGCCAGGAGCCGCGGCGGATCAATCTGCATGTGATCCCGCAGGGGCTCGATCTTGAACGCCCCGGCGCGGTGCTGGGCTGGATGATCGACCGTAAATGCAGCCGCCAGGCGCAAGTTTATATCCGCCGGCTGCACGCTAGGGCAAACTAGTCACCCTAGTCACCCTAGTCACCCTAGACGCCCTGGGGTCAGGACCCATTATTTTCATAGGTTCTGCACCGGCTGGTTCGGCGAGGGCCCGCATGATTTGATCCCGCGCCATCGCGGGCGATGGCCGTGCGGACCATTCACAAAACCATCATGAAATCGGGCTATCACAGGCTCATATCGCAGGCCTCCTCCGGTCGAAAGAAACATTTTCTGAAAAAATACCGTTCGAATGAAAATAAATAATGCGCAAATGAACATTTTCTGTCACACTCAATCTCTCCATGGGGTGGAGGGTTGATAATGAATCTGTCGGAACGGCAGGCAAAAATAGCCGACCTGGTGCGTGAGAACGGGTTTTTGAGCGTCGATGCGCTTTCCGGGCGCTTTGATGTTTCGACCCAGACCATCCGGCGCGATCTCAATATATTGTGCAATTTCGGCCTGGCGCGGCGGCGTCATGGCGGCATTGAGCCCACTTCGGATTCGGGCAATCTGACCTATGGCTCGCGCCAGATCCTGGCCCGCAGCGCCAAACAGACCATCGCCCGGGAAGTGGCGAAGCATATCCCCGACGGCGCCTCGCTGGCCTTCAGCATCGGCACCACACCGCAACTGGCGGCGGAGGCGCTGATGCATCACGACAATCTGAAAATCTTCACCAATAATCTCAATATCGCCATGCTGTGCTGCGCCAATCCCAGCTTCGAGGTCAATATTGCCGGCGGGCGGCTGCGCAATAGCGACCGGGACATATTGGGGCCGGGGCTGGAGCCGTTCCTGTCGTCCTATATGGTCGATGTGGGCATTTACGGGGTGGCCGGGGTCAGCGAACGGGGCACGCTGCTCGATTTTTATGAAGAGGAAGTGCGGGCGCGCGAGCTGATCCGGGCCAATAGCCGCCAGACCTTCCTGGTGCTGGACCATACCAAGTTCAAGCGGGTGGCGCATGTGCGCGGCGGGCTGATCAGCGAGGCCAGCAAAGTGTTTTGCGACGCGCCGCCGCCGCAGGGCATTCTGGACATTCTGGACGGGTCGGATACCGAACTGGTGATCTGCGACGGGGAGGGCTCGTGATGCCGGGCATTGAAATTCGCAATCTGGTCAAGCAATGGGAAGCGTTCCGCGCTGTCGACGATGTGTCGTTCGATGTGCCGCAAGGCTCGCTGACCGTGCTGCTCGGCCCATCGGGCTGCGGCAAGTCGACCATCCTGCGCATGATCGCCGGGCTCGAGGATGTGAGCGACGGTACCGTGGCGATCGGCGGGCGCGATATCACACGCCAGGACGCGGCCCAGCGCGGGGTGTCGATGGTGTTCCAGTCCTATGCGCTGTTTCCGCATCTGAATGTGCGGGAAAATATCCTGTTCGGGCTGAAAGTGCGCCGGGTGGCCAAGGCGGATCAGGAGACAAGGCTGGCCGAAGCGGCCGCATTGGTGGGGCTGGAGGAGTTGCTCGACCGCATGCCGGCCAAGCTGTCCGGCGGCCAGCGCCAGCGCGTGGCACTGGCCCGCACCATCGTGTCGAGCCAGCCGGTCTGCCTGATGGATGAGCCGCTCAGCAATCTTGATGCCAAGCTCAGGGCCGAAATGCGCGACGAGATCCACCGGCTGCAGCGCAAGCTGAAGCTGACCATGGTCTATGTCACCCATGACCAGACCGAGGCGATGTCGATGGCCGACGAGGTGGTGCTGCTGAAGGATGGCCGCATCGAACAGATCGGCCCGCCGGCGGCGCTGTATGAGACCCCGGAAACCGCCTTTGCCGCCCGCTTTCTCGGCATGCCGCCGATGAATGTGATGCCGATGGACAAGTTCAGCGAACGGACCGGCCTCGGCGGCATGGTGCCCGATGCGCCGGCCAATTGGCGGCTCGGGGTGCGGCCGGAAAAAATCCACATCAGCGAACAAGGTCTGCCGGTGGTGGTGGACGCGGTCGACTATATGGGCGCGGAGACCGTGCTCAGGGTTCATAGCGGGCCGCTGGAGCTGATGGCCAGGATCGATGGGCGCGCCCTGGTGGAGCCAGGCGATGAGCTGCGGCTGAGCTGGGCGCCCGCAGATATTCATATGTTCGACGATCGGGGCAAGAGACGGGACCTTGATCGTTCCGAAACGAACTGACGTCGCGGCGGTTCCGCCGCGCCGTTTCCGGGGCCTTGCCGGCAGGCGATGGTCCTGCAAATCAAAGCCGGAGCACCCGGTTTGCGATTTTGACGACAACAGGAGAGGAAGAGGAGAAGACAAATGTTGAACAGGTTTTTGAAGAAACTGGCCGGAACCGCCGCGGCGGTTGCCCTTACGGCCATGGCGCTGGCCGCGCCGGGAGCGGCCACGGCCAAAACCGATCTGACCATGTATTATCCGGTCGCGGTCGGCGGTCCCCTGACCTCGATCATCGACGGCATGGTCGCCGATTTCATGAAGGAAAATCCGGATGTCAACGTCAAGGCCATCTATGCCGGCAATTACAATGACGCCCGCATCAAGGCGCTGGCGGCCCTGAAAAGCGGCCAGCCGGCACAGCTTTCGGTGATGTTCTCGATCGATCTCTATGAGCTGATCGAGCAGGACGCCATCGTGGCCTTCGACGATGTGGTGAAAACCGACGCCGATAAGGCATGGCTGAAGAGCTTCTATCCCACTCTGATGGAAAACGGCACCACGGCGGGCAAGACCTGGGGCATTCCGTTCCAGCGCTCGACCATTGTGATGTATTACAACAAGGATGCCTTCCGCGCCGCCGGGCTCGACCCGGAAAAGGCTCCGGCCACCTGGCAGGAACTGGTCGCGGCCGGCAAGAAGCTGACCAAGGCGGACGGCTCGCAATGGGGCGTGATGATCCCCTCCACCGGCTATCCCTATTGGATGTTCGGCGCGCTGGCCATGCAGAACGGCCAGACCCTGATGAACGGCGCCGGTAATGCCACCTATTTCGATGCGCCGGCGACGGTTGAGGCGCTGCAGTTCTGGAAGGATCTGGGCGAGAAATATGGGGTCATGCCCAAGGGCACCATCGAATGGGGCACATTGCGCAAGAACTTCCTTGAGGGCAAGACCGCCATCATGTGGCATTCGACCGGTAATCTGACCAAGGTGAAGACCAATGCCAAGTTCGATTTCGGCGTTGCCATGCTGCCGGCCAGCAAGCGCCGCGGCACCCCCACGGGCGGCGGCAATTTCTACATCTTCAAAAAGACCACACCGGAAGAGCGCGTGGCGGCGATGAAGCTGATCAAGTTCATGACCAGCCCGGAACGCTCCGCCGAATGGTCGATGAAGACCGGCTATATGGGGATCAGCCCGGCCTCCTACCAGACCCAGAAACTGCAGGACTATGTCAAGGGCTTCCCCTATGCCGCAGTGGCGCGCGATCAGCTTGAGTTCGCCACGGCAGAGCTGTCCACCTTCCAGACCGGCCGCGTCCGCAAGGCGCTGGATGACGCCATTCAGGCGGCGCTGACCGGCGCGAAAAGCCCGGCCGAGGCGCTGGGCGAGGCCCAGGCCACCGCGACACGGCTGCTGAAGCCTTATAAGTGAACGCTGGACACAACATGACGGGGCGGGGAGCTGTGTCTCCCCGCCCGAACAGACCGGATTGAGGGTGAATGATGACGGTATCGCGTGATCTGATGAGGCATGTGCATGGCTGGCTGCTGCTGACGCCGGCGGCCATATTGCTGATTGCCTTTACCCATTATCCGATGGTGGCGACGCTGATCGACAGCTTTTATTCCAAGGGCAGCGCCATCCGCCCGTCGCGCTTTGTCGGGCTCGGCAATTACGACTCGATGATGGCGGACCCGATCTTCTGGAAGGTTCTGGTCAATAATATGTGGTTCGCGCTGGGCACGATTCCGGTGTCGATCGCGCTGGCCATTTCGATGGCGATGCTGGTCAACCAGACGCTGCCGGGGCGCTCGTTCCTGCGCATGGCCTATTTCACCCCCACCATCCTGCCGATGATCGCGGTGGCCAATATCTGGCTGTTCTTCTATTCGCCGTATATCGGGCTGATCGACCAGATCGCCGGCTGGTTCGGCCTGCCCGGCCATAACTGGCTGGGGGATCCGGATACGGTGCTGCCGGCGATCATCGTGATGACCATCTGGAAGGAAGCCGGGTTTTTCATGATCTTCTATCTGGCGGCGCTGCAGCACATTCCGCCGGAGCTGAGGGAGGCGGCGCGGCTCGAAGGGGCGACGCGCTGGTATTTCTTCCGCCGGGTGCTGTTTCCGCTGCTGATGCCGACCACCTTGTTCGTGCTGATCAATGCGGTGCTGAACTCGTTCAAGCTGGTGGATCACCTGTTCGTGCTGACCAAGGGCGGGCCGGACAATGCCAGCAATCTGCTGCTCTATTACATCTTCGAAAGCGCCTTTTCCTATTTCGACACCAATTATGCCGCCACCTTGACCGTGGTGCTGCTGGCGCTGCTGGCGGTGATGGCGCTGGCGCAGTTCTTCGTGCTCGACAGGCGGATACATTACCGATGACAAACATGGGGAAACGGCGGTTCAGCCTGCCGACATTGCTGGAAACCATCGCCGCCTGGGGCCTGGCGATCCTGTGGATTTCGCCGCTGCTCTATGCGTTCTGGGCGGCGTTTCATGCCGGCGAATATGCGATTCATTTCGATATCACCGCGCCGCTGACCCTGGACAATTTCCGCGAGGCTTTATCCCAGGCGCCGTTTCTGCGCTATGGCTTCAACACTTTCGTGCTGGTGACCATGTTGCTGGCGGCGCAGCTTGTGGTCGGCACGCTGGCGGCCTATGCCTTCGCCCGCTACCGGTTTTTCGGCAGCAATGTCGCTTTTGCCCTGGTGCTGGTGCAATTGATGATCACCCCGGAAATCCTGATCGTCGAAAACTACGGCACATTGGCCAAGCTGAATCTGGTCGACACCATTGTCGGCATCGGCCTGCCCTATATGGCCAGCGCCTTCGGCATCTTCCTGCTGCGCCAGGCGTTCAAATCAACACCCAAGGAGCTGGAAGACGCCGCCCGGCTCGAGGGCTGCGGCATGTTCGGGATTTTGATGCGGGTCTATGTGCCGCTGGCGCGCCCGACCTATCTGGCCTATGGGCTGGTGTCGATTTCCCATCACTGGAACAATTTCCTGTGGCCGCTGGTGATCACCAATTCGGTGGAGACCCGGCCGCTGACCGTGGGCCTGGGGGTGTTCAGCGCACCGGAATCCGGGGTCGACTGGTCAATCGTCTCGGCGGCGACCCTGCTGTCGGTGGCGCCCCTGCTGATCGCCTTCCTGCTGTTCCAGCGCCAATTCGTGCAGTCCTTCATGCATGCGGGCATCAAATAGAGCGCTTTGCGTTCATTCTGAACCATTCTGACGGATCGGTTTTGTGATAAGGCCAAGCCATTTTTGAAGCCATATCTGAGGTGCGATTGAAAATAATTGGGCCGGATTTGGTGAAAAACCGTCCGTCCCGAAGGGCTTATCTTTGACGGACACCCGCCGTTGAAACGGCCTTACCCGATGCCCCACATCGCGTTTCACCCGTTTCACCGCCGGATTGCCACGTCAAAACTAAGCAGAATTAATTCACACTGAATGCAAAGCGCTCCAGGCCCGGCCCCGCCGGCACCCGAAATCAGAACTGGAAATAGATGAACGGGGCCACCCCTTCCGGTGCGACGGCCCAGATCAGGAAAATACCAAGCCCCAGCATCAGGCCGAGCCACTGCGCCGGCACCGCCTCGAGCCGGTGGGCGGTGCGGCGGACCAGTTCGCCGGGCAGGAAATGGGCCGCTAGGGACGCGGCGATCAACGCCAGCAGGAACGGGCTCGCATATTGCACATTGTCGGTCCAGCGGGCGAGACCGGCCAGATAGTCGGTGGCGGCGGAGAAGGATTCGGCGCGGAAAAAGATCCAGGCCAGGCAGACGAAATTAAAAGTGAGGACGACCCGCAGGCCCCGGCCGAGCCATGCCTGCTGCGCCCCCACCGGCTTTGCCGCCGGCAGATTGGTTGCGGCCAGACGCTCGATGATCAGCATGCCGCCATGCAAAAGGCCCCAGATGATGAAGGTCCAGGCCGCCCCGTGCCAGATACCGCCCAGCAGCATGGTCAGGAACAGATTACGATAGGTCTTGAAGGTGCCTAAACGGCTGCCGCCGAGGGGAATATAGAGATAATCGCGCAGCCAGGTGGAGAGCGAAATATGCCAGCGGCGCCAGAATTCCTGCAAGGAGGCGGCGCGGTAAGG
>PKTQ01000243.1 GCA_002869085.1 Hyphomicrobiales bacterium
CGCTCGGTGGAGCTTTTCGCGCGGCTCGGCAATGAGAACAATCTCGACTATGCCAGGCGCCACCAGCAGATCATCGCGCGGTTCGGGCGCTTCCCGCATCGCAATGCGGTGCTGGGGCGGGCCTCAACCCCGGAGGAGCTGGAATTTCTCAAACAACCGGGCAGTTCTTTTTAACGCCCAGTGGCAGATGCCAAAACACCGGCCCTGGCGGGCCGGTGCCTGGTGTTGAAACCTGGTTCCGAAATGATCAGAATTTGACCTTGGCGCTGACCGAAGCGATGTTGAGGCCGGTCTTGAACATTGCGGTCAGATTGCCGCGCGACGCGTTGGCCGGATCGGCGGCGACCGTCAGATTGATCGGGGCTTTCTTGATGAAAACATGGGTCAGGCCAAGGCTCACATCCAGCCAGTCCTTGACTTTGTAGGACGAGCCCAGGGACAGCCAGACCCGGTCATTGTCCGGCAGGCGCGGGGTGCGGAAGGCATCGGGAACGCTTGAAATTTCATAGCCGGCACCGGCGCGCACCGTGGTGCGCTCGTTCCATTTATATTCGGCGCCGCCCGAGAAATACCAGGAATCCTTCCATTTCTCATTGGTCACGCTATCGCCCGCGGCAAGCCCCTGGATGCGCAATTCCTTGAAGCGGCTCCAATTGGCCCATTCAACGGTACCCAGCAGCGCCAGTCTGCTATTCACCTGCTGGCGGAAACCGACGCTGACGGTTTCCGGCGTGGTGATCTTGCCGGTGACATTGCCGGTGAGGGCGGCCGTGGTGCCGACGCCGCCGGCGCCGGTGGTGAACGAAGTGCCTTTCAACTTATATTTGACGGCGGAGCGGAAGCCGACGCCGATGCGGGTGCTCTGGGTGGGGGTGAACAGCAGGCCGGCGGTGAAGCCGAAGCCGATATCGTCCGCCTTGGTTTTGTTGAATCCGTCCAACGCACCCGAAACCGGAACAGCGCCGCCGCCGCCAATGGTCTGCAGGTCAACGGCGCTGGTCAGCAAGGCCTTGAAATAGGACATGGTCGGGCCGGCGGCCACCGAGAGCATGGGCGAGATCTTGAAGCCGAGGACCGGGTTGACGGCTAAATTCTGAATGGTCGATTCAATGCCATGATAGCGCCCGACCCAATTGGCATCCGCCTTGGTGCTGAGGCCGAAGGGCGCGCTGATGCTGAGCCCGAAATAAGTGCGCTCGCTCAGGCTGTAGGAGGCATAGGTGGAAGGAACAACCGCCGCCACACCGATATTGCCGCTGTTTGAGGAGGCGAGCCCGGAGCTGCTATCCAGAATGTTGTTCCCCAGCGCATTGGTGGCGGTGGCGCCCTTGGCCTTGGAGGTTGAAAGAATCAGGCTGGCATCCACCTGGCCCTTGATGCCCTCATGCATGGTGACGCTGGCCGGGTTGAAGAACATGGAGCTCAGATCATTGTCATAACCGGCCGCAGCGCCGGCGAATGCGGCCCCCAGCCCCATTGCGGACTGCTCGCGGATCGCAAAACCGGCGGCCTCAGCCTGATTGGCGGTGACGGACACCGCGCCCATCAAGGCGAAGACGGCCACGCTCGTTTTCAAGGAATTCTTCATGATTGCCCCACTCCCCAGATACCGGGCCGATCCTTCATTCATTGTCGATATGGATCGTGCCTACCCCAAAACCTGACCATAAATTATCATAAGCCGGCCGGGCTGATAACATTGTTGCGGTGGTTTCAGGCGGGTTGCCGGTGGCGGCGGCGAAGTTGCGCCCGGGGCGGCGGTAATGGGGGCGTAGGGCTTTTTTCGGGGCGGGCAGGGTTAAAAAACCATGAAAAAACAGCAATATAGCCATGGCGAGAATTGGAATAGTTCCAGACTTATCAAGAGCTTGATCAAGGGCCTGCTTGTTTTTGCGCCGCGCCAAAACGATAATTCGCCTCGGCGTGGTATTTTCGTCACATAGGCCTTGCAAGCCGGAGGCCGCCTTGTTTTTTGTTCCCGCTGCTACCGGTCCGTGGCAAGACATCTTATAACAGGCTTAATGAGTTGCTTTTTCACGCGGGCCGGGACAGCAGAGACATGCCTTTTCTTCAGCACGATTCCTCACTGGGCGAGGCGCCTTCATCGGCGATCGAAGTGGCGATCGTCGACAAGTCGCCGCTGGTGCTGCGCGGGCTGAAAGCCATGCTGGTGGAAGACGAGCGTTTCACGCTGGCGGTTTCGGCCACCGACGGGGAGCGCTTTCTGGAGGCGGTGGACCGCATCCGCTTCGATGTGGCGGTGATCGGCTGGGCCATGCCTTATTGCAATGGGCGCGACGTGCTGGAGGCGCTCGCCGAACGGGATGGGCAGGTGCCGCGCATCATCGTCTATACGGGCGATGCGGCGCCTTCGACCCCGCGCGAGGTGCTGCAGCTTGGCGGTGCCGGTTTTTGTTCCAAGACCGACACGCCGGAACATCTGCTGGATGTGATCGAAAGCGTGGCGCGGGGGCAGATGGTGTTTCCGTTCATGCGCCCGGAGCCGGGCGAGGGGCAGGGGGTCGGCCGGGCCCATAAGCTGACCCCGCGCGAGGAGGAATTGCTGCGCGCTCTTGGCAGCGGCAATACCAATGCCGAAATCGCCCGCCTGCTCGGGGTCTCGCCCAACACGGTCAAGTTTCACCTGCGCAATCTTTACAGCAAGCTCGATGTGCGCAACCGGGCCGAGGCGGTGGCCCGGCATCTGGCGCCGCGCGAGAAATAATCACAGCGCCCGGCGCTGCGGCAATGAAAAGGGACCGCAGGCCGCAAAGCCGGCGATCCCTCAATTTGTGCCGGGGAAAGCCCCGGCGCCGTGCATAGGCTGGTGACGAAAGCCCTTACAGCTCGAACGGATCGAGCTTGCGGGGCACGCCCTCATTTTTGAGGGTGACATATTTCGGCATGCCGTTTTCATAGGGCGGATAATCCTCGCCCTGGATCAACGGCACCAGATATTCGCGGCAGGCCTCGGTGATGCCGAAGCCGTTCTCGGAGATGAACTCGGCCGGCATCATCTTTTCGACATTGGCCACTTCCGACAGGGGCGCTTTGCCTACTTCCCAGGCATAGGGATTGTTCGAGGTGCGCACGATGGCCGGCATGATGGAATTATCGCCCGCCAGCGCCATTTCGACCCCGGCCTTGCCCATGGCATAGGCCTGATCGACATCGGTCTTGGAGGCAATGTGCCGGGCGGCGCGCTGCATGTAATCGGCAACGGCCCAATGGAACTTGTAGCCAAGCTCGTCCTTGATCATATTGGCGACCACCGGGGCGGCGCCGCCGAGCTGGGCATGGCCAAAGGCGTCGCGGGTGCCCTGTTCGGCCAGGAAACGGCCATCGGGCCAATGGGCGCCCTCGGACACCACCACCGAGCAATAATCATATTTATCGACCTTCGCCTTCACTTCGGCGAAGAATTTGGCCTGGTCGAACTCGACCTCCGGGAACAGAATCACCACCGGAATGTCGTTTTCGGCATCGGCGGCGAGGCCGCCGGCGGCGGCGATCCAGCCGGCATGGCGGCCCATCACCTCGATCACGAAGATCTTGGTCGAGGTCTTGGCCATGGAGCGCACGTCATAGCTGGCTTCGCGGGTGGAAACGGCGATATATTTGGCCACCGAACCGAAGCCCGGGCAGTTGTCGGTGATCGGCAGATCGTTGTCCACGGTCTTGGGCACATGCACCGCCTGCACCGGATAACCCATCTTCTCCGAGAGCTGCGACACCTTGTAGCAGGTGTCGGCGGAGTCGCCGCCGCCATTGTAGAAGAAATAGCCGATGTCATGGGCCTTGAACACTTCGATCAGGCGCTCATATTCGCGCTTGTTGTCCTCGAGGCTTTTCAGCTTGAACCGGCAGGAGCCGAAAGCGCCGGAAGGCGTGTGGCGCAGGGCCGCGATGGCGGCGTCGGATTCCTTGGAGGTGTCGATCAGATCTTCGGTCAAGGCCCCGATGATTCCGTTGCGGCCCGCATAAACCTTGCCGATTTTATCGCTATGCTGGCGGGCTGTTTCGATGACACCGCAGGCTGAGGCATTGATGACAGCAGTCACTCCGCCCGATTGGGCATAAAACGCATTCTTGGCCATGAGCTGGCTCCCCTTTGAGTTAGACCGGTTCTGTATTTATCAATCCGGCATGTCCCAGACATGACGGTTGTGCCCCCTATATTTTGCTTTCGCCTATACCATTATCCCGGCCTGATTGTGAAGGCTGATCCGCGCTTTTCACGTCGGAGCCGGCATTTTTTGCACCAGCTTGATCTTGCTCATTGTCGACTTTCGTTCTATGAGAACAACAAAACAAAAACCCATACGGGGGGTGGCGGATTAAACAGATTTGACCATTCAAGGGGGATTCAGACATGTCGACGAAACATCCGGTAATCGCGGTTACCGGCTCTTCAGGCGCGGGAACGACAACGGTCAAGAACGCGTTTACCCATATCTTTCAGCGCGAAAAGGTTTTGGCTGCGGTGGTCGAGGGGGACAGCTATCACCGCTATGACCGCGCCGGCATGCGCGAAGCCCTGAAAAAGGCCAACGAAACCGGATTGCAGCTCAGCCATTTCGGCCCCGAGGGCAATGTCTTCGAGGAAATCGAGAAGCTCTTCAAGACCTATGGCCAGACCGGCGGCGGCAATCGCCGGTTTTATCTGCATTCGGAAGAGGAAGCTGAGCCCTATGGCCAGCAGCCGGGCGAGTTCACCCCCTGGGAAGAGCTGCCGAAGGGCACGGATCTGCTGTTCTATGAAGGCCTGCATGGCGGGGTGAAGGACGGGGATTGCGACGTGGCGCAATTTGTCGATCTGCTGATCGGCGTGGTGCCCATCGTCAATCTGGAATGGATTCAGAAAATCCACCGGGACAATGAGCAGCGCGGCTACGAGCCGGACGTCATCGTCGATACCATTCTGCGCCGGATGTATGACTATATCCACTACATCACGCCGCAATTCTCGCGCACCGACATCAACTTCCAGCGCGTGCCGACCGTGGACACCTCGAACCCGTTCATCTCGCGCGACATTCCGACCGCCGATGAGAGCATGATCGTGATCCGCTTCACGGACCCGGCCAAGTTCAATGTGAACTTTCCCTATCTGCTGGCCATGATCCATGACAGCTACATGTCGCGCCGCAACACCCTGGTGGTGCCGGGCGGCAAGATGGGGCTGGCGATGGAGCTGATCCTGACGCCGATCATTCATAACCTGATCGAAAAGCGCAAATTCGCCTGATTTCCGACAGGCGGCGGGGCGTGGCGGCGCGATGCCGGCATGATGCCGGCATGACGCCGAAGCACCCACCCTTTCGGGTAGGTCCATACCTACCCGAAAGAATTTATCCCCCTGCCCCTTAGAATATTGGCATCATATTAGGGTTTGCTTATTTTACGGTCGGGGATTCACAAAAAAATAATATTTCCGTCAAGGATTTCGGAAAGCTGAGGAACGTGCGCGAGACAAAGATCAACCGTCCGATCATATTGGGGATCGTGGGGGATTCGGCGACAGGCAAAACCACGATCTCACAGGGGATCGCGGAGATTCTGGGTGCTGACCGCTGCACCGTGATCTGTGTCGATGACTATCACAAATTTAACCGCCAGCAGCGGGCACAGCAGCAGATCTCGGCGCTTGACCCCAAGGGGAATTACATCGATATTTTCGAACAGCATCTGGCTCTGATGCGCCGGGGCGAGCCGGTGCTGAAGCCTGTATATAATCACGAGCGCGGCGAGCTTGGCGTGCCGGAATATATCCAGCCCAAGGAGTTCGTGATCTGCGAGGGCCTGCTCGGCTATGCCACCCGCAAGGCCAGGGACTGTTTCGACGTGAAGATATTTCTCGATCCGCAGGAGGATCTCAGGGTCAAGTGGAAGATCCACCGGGATACCCACAAGCGCGGCTATTCACGCGAGGAAGTGCGCGATTCGCTGGAGAAGCGCAGGGGCGACAGCCCGGCCTTCATCGAGCCGCAGCGCGTGTTCGCCGATATGGTGATCCGGTTTCACGAGGAGGGCAAGGCACGCAAGGGGGACGATCAGCATCTGAATGTGGATCTGATCTTACGCCCGACCCTGCCGCATCCGGATCTGTCGCCATTGCTGGGGGGGGCCGAACGCGGCGAGCTGCATCTGGAACTGGCGCGCGACCGCGACGGCAAGCCGGTGGACGTGCTGGAGATCAATGGCGCGCTGCGCGACGATCAGGCCGAGAAAATGGAAGACCTGCTGTGGTCGCTGGTGCCCGAAGCGGGGCATTTGCGCAGCCATGTCGGGGCGTTTGAAAGCGATGACGGGCGCTCCACATCGCATCCGCTGGCACTAACCCAGCTGCTTGTTGCTTATCACATGGTGAAGGCCGAACACGGCGTTCATGCAATTTAGTTTTGCGTTTAAAGAGGGGATATCAGATATGAGTCAATCAGCCACACATAAGGACATGGCCAACGCTATTCGCGCTCTGTCCATGGATGCCGTTCAGAAGGCCAATTCGGGCCATCCGGGCATGCCGATGGGCATGGCCGATGTTGCCACGGTGCTGTTCACCAAATTCATGAAATTCGACGCCGCCAATCCGGACTGGTTCGACCGTGACCGTTTCGTGCTTTCGGCCGGCCATGGCTCGATGCTGCTCTATTCGCTGCTCTATCTCAACGGCTTTCCGGGCGTCGAGATGGACGACATCAAGAATTTCCGCCAGCTCGGCTCCAAGACCGCCGGCCACCCGGAATACGGCCATATCGCCGGCGCCGAGATGACCACCGGGCCGCTGGGCCAGGGCCTGACCACCGCCGTGGGCATGGCGATCGCCGAGCGCATGGTGGCGGCGCGCCACGGGGACGAGATCTGCGATCATTACACCTATGTCATTAATGGCGATGGCTGCCTGATGGAAGGGGTGAGCCACGAAGCCATCGACATGGCCGGCCATATGAAGCTCGGCAAGCTGATCTGCCTGTGGGACGACAACGACATCACCATTGACGGCGCCGTGTCGGTGTCCAGCTCCACCGATCAGCTCAAGCGGGTCGAAGCGGCCGGCTGGGATACGTTCCGCGTCGACGGGCATGACCCGGAAGCCATTGAGGCGGCGATCGCGATGGCCCGCAAGACCGACAAGCCCTCGCTGATCGCCTGCAAGACCATTATCGGTTACGGCGCGCCCAACAAGCAGGGCACCGCCGCCACCCATGGCGCGCCGCTGGGCGATGATGAAATCGACCTGACCCGCGAGAATATCGGCTGGCCGCATGCGCCCTTCGTCATTCCCGATGACGTGCTGGGCGCCTGGCGCGCCGCCGGCGCGCGCAGCAAGGACGCCATGGCGGCCTGGGAGGAGCGGGCGTCCCGTCTGACGGCGGAAGATCGCGGCGCGCTCGGCGATCCGATCAATGATGCGGTGATGGACAAGGTGCGCGGCGCGGTGCGCGAGCTGAAGAAGACCATCTCCAGCGAGGCGCCCAAGCTGGCCACCCGCCAGTCCAACGCCAAGGTGCTGAACGAGCTGTTGCCGCTGGTGCCGGGCATGGTCGGCGGCTCGGCCGACCTCACCGGATCAAATGGCTGTAAGACCGGCGATTACAAACCCGTGAGCCCGGATGATTTCGATGGTAATTATATCCATTACGGAGTACGTGAGTTTGGTATGGCCGCCTTCATGAACGGCATGTCCCTGCATGGCGGCGTGGTGCCCTATGCCGGCACCTTCCTGGTGTTCGCCGATTATTCGCGCCCGGCGATCCGCCTCGGCGCGCTGATGGAAAAACGCGTGGTGCATGTGATGACCCATGATAGCATTGGCGTCGGCGAGGACGGCCCCACCCACCAGCCGGTGGAAACCGTGGCTTCCCTGCGGGCCATTCCCAACCTCAATGTGTTCCGTCCGGCCGATACGGTCGAGAGCGCGGAATGCTGGGAAGTGGCGTTGTCGACGGCGAAAACCCCGTCGGTGATGTCGATGACCCGCCAGGGCCTGTCGACGGTGCGCACCAGCCACACGGATGAGAATCTGTGCGCCAAGGGCGCCTATGTGCTGGTCGAGGCCGGCGGCGAGCGCGATGTGACGCTGATGGCCACGGGCTCGGAAGTGGAAATCGCCGTCGCGGCGGCCGAGAAACTGAAAGCCAAGGGCATCAAGGCCGCGGTGGTGTCGATGCCGTGCATGGAAATCTTCGCCGCGCAGAGCCATGATTACCGCCAGTCGGTGCTGGGCAAGGCGCCGCGGGTGGCGGTCGAAGCGGCGATCCGGCAGAGCTGGGACCGCTGGCTCGGCGATCATGGCGGCTTTGTGGGCATGCATGGCTTCGGCGCCTCGGGGCCGGGCAATGCCCTTTACGAACATTTCGGCATCACGGCAGACGCAGTTGCCGCGGCCGCCGAGAAACAGGTCAACAAATAAGTATCTCACTGGAAAAAAAGGAGAAATCACATGGCTACTCGTGTTGCAATTAACGGTTTTGGTCGTATCGGGCGTCTGGTGCTGCGCGCCTATATGGAGGCCGGCCGTTCCGACCTCGAATTCGTCGCCATCAACGATCTGGGCTCGGCGCAGGCCAATGCTCATCTGCTGAAATATGACAGCGTGCACGGCGTCTTCCCGGGCGATGTCTCGGCCACCGACGATTCCATGACGGTGAACGGCCACACCATGAAGGTGATCGCCGAGCGCGACCCGACCAAGCTGCCCTGGGGCGAGCTGGGCATCGACATCGTGATGGAATGCACCGGCATCTTCTCGGCCAAGGACAAGGCGATGGTGCATATCGAAGCCGGCGCCAAGAAAGTGCTGGTTTCGGCCCCGTCCGCCGGCGCCGACAAGACCATCGTCTACGGCGTCAATCACGAAACCCTGACCACCGACGACGTGGTGGTTTCCAACGCGTCCTGCACCACCAACTGCCTGGCGCCGGTCGCCGACGTGCTCAACAAGACCGTGGGCATCAAGCAGGGCTTCATGACCACCATTCACTCCTATACCGGCGATCAGCGCACGGTCGACACCCTGCATAAGGACCTCTACCGGGCCCGCGCCGCGGCGGTCAGCATGATCCCGACCTCCACCGGCGCCGCCCGTGCCGTTGGCCTGGTGCTGCCGGAAATGGCCGGCAAGCTGGACGGCGTCGCCATCCGCGTGCCGACCCCGAATGTCAGCCTGGTCGACCTGAAGTTCAATGCCGGCCGCGACACCACGGTCGAAGAGATCAACGCCGCGGTCAAAGCCGCCGCCGAAGGCCCGCTGAAGGGCGTTCTGGGCTACAACACCGAGCCGCTGGTTTCGATCGACTATAATCACAACGCCAATTCCTCGACCTTCGATTCCTGCGGGACCAAGGTTGTGGACGGCTCGCTGGTGCGCATCATGTCCTGGTACGACAATGAATGGGGTTTCTCCAACCGCATGAGCGACACGGCGGTGTTCTGGGGAGCGATGTAATATGAGCGATCTCCTCTCCCGCATGCGGGGCATAGAGGACGCCGATGTGGCGGGGAAGCGCGTCCTGGTACGCGCTGACCTCAATGTCCCGATGAAGGACGGACAGGTGACAGACACAACGCGGCTCGACCGCGTTGTGCCGACCATCCGCTCTTTAAGCGAACGCGGCGCCAAAGTGGTCATCATCACGCATTTCGGCCGTCCCGGCGGCGAGAAAGTGCCGGAGATGACCCTGGCTCCGGTCGCGGCCAGGCTGGGCGGGCTCTTGGGCAAGCCGGTGCGTTTCGTGGCCGATTGCATCGGTCCGGTGGCCGCTGAGGGCGTCAATGCCATGAGCGACGGCGATGTGGCGATGCTGGAAAATCTGCGCTTCTATCCCGGCGAAACCAAGAACGACCCGGAATTCGTCAAGCAATTGGCGGAAAACGGCGATGTGTTCGTCTCGGATGCGTTTTCGACCTCGCACCGCGCCCATGCCTCCACGGAAGGCCTCGGCCATCACATGCCGCCCTTTGCCGGGCCGCTGATGATGGCGGAAATCACCGCGCTCGCCAGCTCGCTCGACAATCCGCAGCGTCCGGTGGCGGCGATCGTCGGCGGCGCCAAGGTGTCGACCAAGATCACCGTGCTGACCAATCTGACCAAGAAGGTCGATGTGCTGATCATCGGCGGCGGCATGGCCAACACCTTCCTCTATGCCCAGGGCAAGGCGGTCGGCAAGTCGCTATGCGAGCCGGATTTCAAGGAAACCGCCCTGGAAATCCTGACGGCGGCCGAGGCGTCGGGCTGCAAGATCATGCTGCCGGATGATGTGGTGGTGGCCGACGAGTTCAAGGCCAATGCCGCCAATCAGGTGGTGCCTGCCGATGCGGTGCCCGAAAGCAGCATGATTCTGGATGCCGGACCGGAATCGGTCAAGGCGCTGGAAGCGGAGCTTGAAAACTGCCGCACCCTGATCTGGAACGGGCCGCTGGGCGCGTTTGAGATGGAGCCGTTCGGCCGCGCCACCTTCGCGCTGGCGGCCAAGGCGGCCGAGTTGACGAAGGCGGGGAAACTGATCACAGTTGGCGGCGGCGGTGACACGGTCGCGGCGCTGAACATTGCCGGCGTGAGTGATGATTTCACCTATATCTCAACCGCCGGCGGTGCGTTTCTCGAATGGATGGAAGGCAAGGAATTGCCGGGCGTCATGGTGCTGGCCCAGTATTAGAGGCTGAAGAGCTTTGCTCCGACGATCCATCGGATTTTAAAAAGATGATCAACCGGCGTTCCTCACGGCATGCCGGTTGATCAAGACCAAACCCCCTAACCAGGAGACATATGGATATGGCTCGAATTTCACTGAGACAGTTGCTGGATCATGCGGCTGAGAACGACTATGGCATGCCCGCCTTCAACGTCAACAATATGGAGCAGGTGATCGCCATCATGGACGCCGCCCAGGAAGTTGATGCTCCGGCGATCCTTCAGGCCAGCCGCGGCGCGCGCAATTATGCCAATGACATCATGCTGGAAGCCATGGTCTCGGCGGCGGAGAAAATCTATCCCGATATTCCGATCTGCCTGCATCAGGACCACGGCAATAATGAAGCCACCTGCCTGTCCGCCATCCAGGCCAGCTTCGCCTCGGTGATGATGGACGGCTCGCTCGAAGCCGATGCCAAGACCCCGGCGTCCTATGAGTATAATGTGGATGTCACCCGTAAAGTGACCGAAATGGCCCATATGGTCGGTGTGTCGGTCGAGGGCGAGCTCGGCTGCCTCGGTTCGCTGGAAACCGGCGAGGGCGAGGCCGAAGACGGTCATGGCTTCGACGGTAAGCTGGATATGGACCAGTTGCTGACCGATCCCGATCAGGCGGTGGATTTCGTGCAGAAGACCAAATGCGACGCCCTGGCGATCGCCATGGGCACCAGCCACGGCGCCTATAAGTTCACCCGCAAGCCGACCGGCGATATTCTGGCCATGCATGTGGTCGAGGAGATCAACAAGAAGCTGCCCGGCGTGCATCTGGTGATGCATGGCTCCAGCTCGGTGCCGCAGGAGCTGCAGGACATCATCAATGAATATGGCGGCGGTCTGCCCCAGACCTATGGCGTGCCGGTTGAGGAAATCGCCAAGGGCATCAAGCACGGCGTGCGCAAGGTGAATATCGACACCGATCTGCGTCTGGCCGCCACCGGCCAGGTCCGTAAATATCTGGAGACCAACAAGGCCGGCTTCGACCCGCGCGGCTATCTGAAACCGGCCCGCGAAGCCATGCAGCAGGTGTGCAAGGACCGCTATGAGCTGTTCGGCGCCGCCGGCATGGCCTCGAAAATCAAGCCGATTTCACTCAAAGTGATGGCGGCCCGCTATGCCTCCGGTGAGCTCGATCCCAAGATCGGCTAATCGCCCGGCAACACACAAAGTCGGGCGACCCCTCGCGGCGCCCGACGGTTCTGCCCGGAATTCGGGGGACATTTCGGGCAGAACACCCCCTTTTTTTGAGAATTACATTTGAACAGACAGGAGACCGATATGGGCCATGAGATTCTGATTTCGCCTTCGATCCTTTCCGCTGATTTCGCCCGTCTCGGCGAAGAAGTCCGCGCTATTGACGAGGCCGGTTGCGACTGGGTCCATGTCGATGTGATGGACGGCCATTTCGTGCCCAATATCACCATCGGACCCGATGTGGTGGCCGCCCTGCGCCCGCACAGCAAAAAGGTGTTCGACGTTCATTTGATGATCACCCCGTGCGATCCCTATCTGGAAGCCTTCGCCAAGGCCGGCTCCGACATCATCACGGTGCATGCCGAGGCCGGGCCGCATCTGGACCGCTCGCTGCAGTTCATCCGCAGCCTGGGCAAGAAGGCCGGGGTGTCGCTGAACCCCTCGACGCCGGAAAGCGTGCTCGAATATGTGATCGACAAGATCGATCTGGTGCTGGTGATGTCGGTCAACCCGGGTTTCGGGGGCCAGTCCTTCATCCCCGAGCAGCTTGAGAAGATCCGGCGTATCCGCCAGATGATCGGCGACCGGCCGATCGACCTTGAGGTCGATGGCGGGGTCAGCCCGGTCACGGCCGGGGCGGTGGCGGCGGCGGGCGCCAATGCGCTGGTGGCCGGTTCCGCGACCTTCAAGGGCGGCAAATATGCCGAGAACATGGCGGCGATCAAGGCCGCGGCTCTGGAAGGCATCAAGAACGCCGCCGCAGCCTGAGGCCGGCAGCCATCGGTTTAATCTTTTAAAAAGGCCCCGGGCCGCGGCGCCGGGGGAATCGCGTGATGTCCACATGTAACACCAGGGGCTGCGGCTGGCCGTCGGCCATCATCTTCGACCTTGACGGTACGCTGGTCGACAGCGTGCCGGATCTGGCCGGTTCGCTCAACACCTTGCTGGCCGATGCGTTCGGCCTGCCGGAACTGCCGATCGCCGAGGTGCGCAATATGATCGGCGCCGGGGTGCCCAAGCTGATCGAGCGCGGCCTGAAGGCCCATGGGGCGGACCATGACGCGGCGCGCATCGAAGCGCTGCTGCCCAAATTCATGGAGATTTATCTGGCCCGCGCCACCCAGGATACGGCCCTGTTTCCCGGCGCCGCCGAGATTCTGAAAGCCTATTCGGAGGCCGGGGTCAAGCTTGGCCTGTGCACCAACAAGCCGACCGATGTCAGCGAGCAGATCCTGCGCGATCTGGGGGTGCGGGATTGGTTCGGCTCGGTGATCGGCGGCACGTCTGGCTATGCCAAGAAGCCCG
>PKTQ01000021.1 GCA_002869085.1 Hyphomicrobiales bacterium
CTGGCCGTTCAGCCGGGCCTGGCAGCTCATGATCGGGGCCAGTGAATATTGCACGCAGCGCTGGGCCAGCATGCCCCGGTCGGTGGTGGTCTGCACCACTATCATGCGCATGCGGCGAAAGCCCCGATCCTCAACAAAGGCCATGTCATAAATCATCGCTCCGGCCCCGGGCCGCACCCGCCGGCCAAGCCAGTCGGGAAGATAGCGATAGGGCCGGCGCCGCATGTCTTCGCCGCCCCAGCCGCGGCCTGGCCCGTAATCACGTCGGCTGAAGGAAAAATCGGGGAAAATCCGCGAAAATCCGGGCAGCTTACCGCTGATATCCGGCCAGTCGCCAAAGCTGTTACTGAAACCGGGAAAGCTGTTACTGCCGCCGGGAAAACCGCCGGGCATGCCGGAAAACGGGCTGGAAAAGCCGGGAATCCCGGCGCCCGGCCCCATATTGGAGCCGGGATAACCGAATGCGTGAGCACCGCCGGTGCAGAACAGGGCCAGTAGCATGGCCGTTGCCGCTGTCCTGCCGGGCAGGAGGCGCAGAGGCGTTATGGTGTTGCCGTGATCAGGCATCACGCTCCTTGCCGAATAGCGGTTTGCGCGGTGCCGGCTTGGCGGGCCGGCGGGCTGCCGGGCTGGTGAACGGGTTGGACGGCGCCGCCGAGGCCCCTGAGCCCGAGAACGGATTGGCCGGCGGCGGCGAGCTTGAGCCCGAGAACGGATTGGCCGGCGCAGAAGCGGCAGCGGCGTTCTCGGCCTTCAGCGCGTTGACGGTGCAGGCCAGAAGCTTCACCAGGCTCTGATTGATGCCGGTCAGGCTGAATTTCTGGGTGGAACCGGACGAGCTGATCTGCAGCACCCGTCCATTGCGGATCATTTCGAAAATTTCCGCTTTGGATTTGAAATAGGAGGCATATTGCCGGGGATTGATCACCTTGGCCTTGGCGGTGACCGCATGTCTGCCGTCTACCGAGAAATCGAGCGGCAACTGGCTGCCCACATTCATCTGCCATTTGGGATGAGTGACGCCGATCGACATGGTCTTATCGCGCAGGATGGCGAATACCAGGCGGCTGCCGCTCTTATAGCCGGCCGACATGGCGCAATGGCTGAACTTGCCGGTGCGCTTGCTCAAATAAGAGCCGCCCCGCCATTCGCCATAGGAAAACGGGGTGCGACGATTGTTTTTCCGCTTTGCCGGCGCCGGGGCGGCAAACGGATTGGCCGGGGCCGGGCGCGCCGCCATGCGAGGCCTGGCCGGGGCCGGTGCCGGGGCTGGAGCCGGGGCGAAAATGCCGGAGCCACTATTCACCGGTGGCGCGGCGTCGGCCATGTAACGGTTGCTCTTGATGCCGGCAATGGTGCAGCCGAGCAGGCGCACCAGCGCCCGCGAGGTGCCCTGCAGGCGGAAGCTCAGCCTGTTGCCGCCGGCCTCGATGGTCAGAATGTCGCCGCGGCGCAGCATGTTATAAGTGGAGCTGTCGGTGCGGAAGAAGGCGGCGATATGCTGGCGCCGCAGCACCTTGGCGGTGGTCCACAGGGCGGTGCGCCCGTCAACCAGCAGCCGCACTTCCTCTTTGCGGCCCGGCACCAGGTTCCAGGCTCTGTTGATCACCCCCACCGACATGGCCTTATTCGGCTCGAGACCGAAAATCAGCTTGTTGCCGTTTCGGTACATGGCCGACATCTGGCAATGGCTGAAGCGTCCGTCGCGATAGAAATTCAGTCCCTTCCAATTGCCCGAATTAAAGGCCCAACTGGTGGTTACCTTTCCTGCTGCGAGCGCGGGCCCGCCATGAAACGAAAACAAAATTAACAGTAAAAAGATGAGTGGCCTGATCATCATCTTTACGCGCTCCCTTGACAGTGCTGGCATTGTTATTACGCCCATCATTCCCATTCCGGGCAAAACTGTCCACAAAAAAAGCCGTGAAGTGGCGCTGGCAGGGGCAATGGAAGCTCAGCGTGCGGCGTCGAGCGCCCCTTGCAGAATGTAGGCGGCGGCCATTTTATCGACCAGTTCGGCGCGGCGCTTGCGGCTGCGATCGGCCTCCAGAAGGGTGCGGGTGACCGCGGCGGTGGACAGGCGCTCGTCCCAGAAACCGATCGGAATATCGATGACCGCCGACAGATTGCGGGCAAAGGCGCGGGTCGATTGAACGCGCGGGCCTTCCGAACC
>PKTQ01000036.1 GCA_002869085.1 Hyphomicrobiales bacterium
GCGGTCGAGACCTTCGTGCTGGAAGACGTGGCCGCCGCCTCGGCCCTGCAGGCCAGCACCGATTTTTTCAATATCTCTTCGGGCAATCCCGCACAGCGTGTGGACGGGCCGCCCTTCGACAGCGCCGTCGCCCTGAAGGACGCCACCACGACCGATACGGTGAGCTGGTATACGGGCGATCTTGAGGGCAATCCGCGCGACAGCTCGCTGGCCCGGGTCGACAAGGGCTATACCATCTCCTATGGGGCGCGGGCCGACGAGGAGGCCTTGCGCGAAAGCGTGCGCTATCTGGCGCTATTGTCAGTGGAAACCTTCGATGCGGATGTCGCCACCGATGAGAAACGCTATGTGAGCCTGTCGCAGAAGGTTGCCAACGGCATTTCGGCCCAGCCGGGCGAACAGTCGGTGGAAAGCCTGCAATCGCAGCTCGGTTATAAGGAAGGCACGCTGAATTCGATCAAGGAACGCCATACCCAGTCGGCCGAGTTCGCCCAGGCCATGCTGGCGAATGTGGAACTGGCGGATACGAACGAGATCGGGGTGCGGCTCCTGCACCTGCAGACCCTGCTGCAGGCCAGCTATCAGACCACGGCCAATCTTTCGCAATTGAACCTGGCGAACTTCCTGTAGCGGCACCGGCCAGACCGAACGAAAAAAGGGGCGGCCCGTTTGGACCGCCCCTTTTGCATGCAAGCTGATTGCCTGATTAAGCCAGCCCGGCCGCGATATTGCGGTTGATGGAGATCAGGCTGTTCAGTTTTTCCGGTTCGGGCCGGGCCTGGACACGCAGGGTCTGGCCGAAGATGAAGGCCGCCAGCGAGCCGATATTGTTCTTGATTTCCTGGGGCAGGGGATTGGTCTCGTCGGTGGCCGAGGTGACGATGATGGTCCACAGCTTGCGGTTAAACATCAGCACCTGGTCGATCTGGTCCTGACGCTCGTCCCAATTGTCCTTGATGTCCTGTAATTGCGAGGCTGCCCTGAGCAACAAAGATGATTCCAGTTCGCGCGGCTCACTCGTTATCTTCGCCGTCTGGTGATAGGCCTGGGCTGCGTTGTGCATGGTCTAACAGTTCCACTTCATATGCTATGAGTGCCTTAGCTTCCTTCAGAGCTTTATAAAGGGCGCCGGTTAATATCCTGTTATTCATGCGCTCGATATAGGGGCCGGTGCTGGGCGCGGCTGTGCGCACATCTTCAGCCAGCTGGTAATATTGCTGCAGCATGGGCTCGGGGTCCGGGCTGAGATACATAAGCTGGATCGCCAGATAGACTTTCTTGCACGGCGTGTCGGCGGTGTCCGGCGTCAGGATGTCCTTTTCGCGCAGCACCGGGGCGTCGCCCTCGATGAAGATCTGGCTGCGGTGGTTGCCATTGGTAATGACCGATTCTCCGAGGATAAATCGCTCACCCGGCTTCAATTCAACTTTCAATGCCATGTGTCTGCTCCTGCAGATCAATTCAATAGCGGATCGTACGGAGAAAAAAAAGGGCGGAACCTGAAGTTCCGCCCTCGATTTCGTGTCTGTACGGGACAGATGCCTAGAACAGGCGCATGACGCTCTGATCGGCCTGGTTAGCCATGGACAGCGCCACCGTGGAAAGCTGCTGGCGGGTCTGCAGTGCCAGCATGTTGGCGCCTTCCTCGTTGGTGTCGGCCAGAACCAGATTACCGGCGGCATTCTGCAACGTGCCCACAAGGCTCTTGGTGAAGTCCTGGCGGGTTTCCACGATCGACATTTTCGAACCGAAGGTGGAAGCCTGATCGCGCAGCGTGTTGAGCGCC
The DNA here is from genome assembly GCA_002869085.1 of Hyphomicrobiales bacterium. Classification (GTDB taxonomy): domain Bacteria; phylum Pseudomonadota; class Alphaproteobacteria; order Rhizobiales; family BM303; genus BM303. Next base: position 1,787 of record PKTQ01000036.1, read on the forward strand.
GAGCTGAGCTCCGTGGCCTTGGACGACAGTTCGGCGTCGGTCTGGAAGTTGACATTGGCCGCATTGATGCTGAGGCCGGCCGCGTCGAAATCAACACCGGAGATCGTCAGGGAAGACGTGCTGTCTTCATTGAAGATCACCTGCAGGGCGTCGCTCTGCAGCAGATTGATGCCGTTGAAGGCGGCGTCGGCCGCCAACTGGTCAATCTGGGTGCGGATACCGTCGAATTCCGACGCGAGACTGGTCCGCGTGGAATTGGTGGTGCTGACAGCCGTTGCGCCGGCGGTGATGCCGAACGCGGTCAGCGGCGTATTGGTGCCGTTGGCGGTTGTCAGGCTTTCGCCATTGGTGGCCTGGATCTGCAGATAGCCATCGGCTGTCAGAGATGCATCCACATTGTCAATGGCGTCCAGCTTGGCGAGCAACTCGGTAGTGCCGTCACCATCGGCGACGGTCACGGTCACCGCGGTTGCGCTGCCGACCTGGACGGTGAAGCTATCACCATCCGCGACACCGGCCACATTGGCGCCGATATCGGTTTCGCCGGTCAGATCAACATTACCGGTCTGAGCGGCGAGGGTCACGGTGGACGCGGAATTCTGCGCCTGGGTCACTGTGGCCTGTGCCGTTTCGACCAGCTTGATGATCGCATTCAGGGCATTGTCAGCGGCTTTGAGTGTTTCCACCGCGGTGCCGACATTGTCGAGAATGTTGTTCAGGTCGCTGGCGCGGTTTTCCATCGTCTTCGCCGTGAAGAAGGCGGTCGGATCGTCAAGGGCGCTGTTGACCTTTTTGCCTGTCGCCAGGCGATTCTGCGTCATGGACATCAGGTCGGTTGTCTGTTGGAGCGACAACAGGTTCTGACGAACCGCAGATGATAGTGAGATAGACATGTTTACTCCTTCCTGGGGTAAGAACTTACGCTTTTTCTAAGCGGGTCTTCATTCTCGTTTGCCTTAGAACAACCGCATCACGCTCTGATCAGCCTGGTTGGCCATGGACAGGGCGACTGTGGAAAGCTGCTGACGGGTCTGCAGTGCCAGCATGTTGGCGCCTTCCTCATTGGTGTCGGCCAGAACCAGATTGCCGGCGGCATTCTGCAAGGTACCCACGAGGCTCTTGGTGAAGTCCTGGCGGGTTTCCACGATCGACATTTTCGAACCGAAGGTCGAAGCCTGATCACGCAGGGTGCCCAAAGCGGCCGAAAGCTCGGTCTTGGCGTCGGACAGGTCCTTGTCAGTCTGGAAATTGGCAACAGCGGCAGAAACGCTGAGGCCGGCCGCATCAAAGTCAACGCCGGAAATCGACAGGGAAGACGTGCTGTCTTCATTGAAGATCACCTGCAGGGCGTCGCTCTGCAGCAGGTTGATGCCGTTAAAGGTGGCATCGGAGGCCAGCTGATCGATCTGATCCCGAATGGAGTCATATTCGGAAGCCAGATTGGAGCGGGTTGTGTTGGAGGAGCCGGTGGTGGTGCCAACGGTCAGGCCCAGCGTCGCTGCCGGGGTGTTGGTGCCTTCAGCAATCACCAGGGTGCCGCCGTCATTGGCTTCGATTTTCAGATAGCCTTCACTGGTCAGCGATGCGGAAACATCAGTCACCGCATTGATTTTGGCCAGCAATTCGGTGACACCGTCACCATCGGCAATGGCAATCGAAGTGCCGTTCACCGTGAAGGCATCGCCATCGGCGATCCCGGTCACATTGGCGCCGATATCGGTTTCAGCCGAAAGATCGACATCGCCAATCGTGGTGGCGGCGGTGGAAGCCGAGTTCTGCGCCTGGGACACGTTGGCCTGGGCGGTTTCAACCAGCTTGATGATGGCACTCAGGGCATTGTCGGCGGCTTTGAGTGTTTCCACCGCGGTGCCGACATTGTCGAGAATGTTGTTCAGGTCGCTGGCGCGGTTTTCCATCGTCTTCGCCGTGAAGAAGGCGGTCGGATCGTCAAGGGCGCTGTTGACCTTTTTGCCTGTCGCCAGGCGATTCTGCGTCATGGACATGAGATCTGTGGTCTGTTGCAGCGACAACAGATTCTGACGAACAGCAGAAGATAGTGAGATAGACATGGTTACTTACCTTTCCTGGGAAGTTGACATATAAATTCACGCCGTTCTTGGCGAGAACGGGTACATCATCCGACAAATCAGCTTAAGACCCGTTAATATCTGGACTTTTCACGATTCTGGTTAACATAGGTTTGAGATTTCGACCGATTTGCTCCGAAAAGGAAAATTTGAGCCTGAAACGAAAAAAAGCGCCTCGAAACAAGGCGCTTTTTTGCATTTTGTTTACGCTGGAGCTGCGTCAGGCCTGGCGGTCCACCAGCAATCCTTGCGCTTCGCGGATCGATTTGGCCAGGGAGACCATCTGCTCGCTCGGCACCTGGCGCAGCACTTCACCGGTCGTGGTGCGCACGGTCTGGAAGATGATGCGCCCTGTTTCGGCGTCGCGGTCGATCCTCAGCTCGGTCTCCTCGGCGATCCTTTCGCTGAGGCTCTGATAGTCTTCGCTGAATTTGTGCTCATCGGCCGTCTCGCGCGTGCGCTCCTCGCCGGGGCGGGGCGGTGATGTCTCGGCGCGGGCGCGGCGGTCCTGTCCGGCGGTCTTGGGATCATGGGCGCCTGCGGCGTCTGAATTTGCGGGCGGACGAACGGTCGCGACCGGAGAAGGCGCGTTTACCTGCGGCATTTCCCTTGCGGTGCTGATACCGGAAACTGCAGTGGTATCCATCATTCTGTCCTCGCTATAACAAGGTTCCCCTCAGACCCTCTTCAAACTTCTATTTACTCCTAGGGCCGATTGTATCGGACAGGAGTGAATCGCCCGTAAAAAAGGCTGGTTAAAAAATTGTTAAGTTTTGCCGCCCGGCCGGCTGGCCTTGTGAGGGTGCGGCAGAGGCGTGAGCGCGCGCGCGGAGGACAGGGCCGGCGGCGGCACTTATGGATGCGAGGGGGCGGCTACAGCACCTTGTCGATGGCGATGGCGGCAGAGCTGTGTGAAGCCGGGGCCGGCATCTGAGCGCCGGATCCGTAGCAGCTGGGACCTGCTTTCATTTCCGAGGCGGTTTCGGCAATGCGCTTGACCACGCTTTCGGACACGGCGAGCTTGGCCTCGATCAGCCGGTTGTTGTCGTCGAGCGCCTTGCCCAGATCCTCGATGTCGCGCTTCAGGCCGGCCAGCGGCACCGGGGTGAGGCGGCTGACCGCCTCGGCCTGGCTGCGCAGATGCATGATATCGCGCTGAAAGACCTCGCTGAGGGCCGATTTGTTAGGCTGGATATCGGCGATGCCGTCAATATTGTGCTTGCGGACAAAGGCGGTTTCCTTTTCCAGCACCGCTTTCAGGTTTCTGATGGTGCCGGCGAGCCGGGTGCAGAAGACCTCGGACTGTTCCCGTTCGGTGATGTCGAGTTTCGGGCTGTTCATTGACTGATCTCCTGCATTTTAATCATTTCACGATAGACCTGATCCGCAATGCCGATGCCGCCGCTGCCGGTCATTTCGCCGGCATATTCATTGAGCAGCAGGGAGCGGAAGATGTTTTCGCCGGAGCCGCCGCCAAACGGGGCCTCGGTCTTGACGCCGGAAAACATGGTTTCAAGATAGGTGGACAGAAACACCTGCTCGAATTCCCGGGCGGTTTTTTTCGCCTCGGCCGCATTGGCCGGCAGGCGGGTGTTCGGCAGTGTGCTGTTCAGGGCGGGCTTATAGGCTTCCAGCGGGGTCATCACATGGTCTCCACTTCGGCCTGGAGGGCGCCGGCGGCCTTGATGGCCTGCAAAATGGCGATCATGTCGCGCGGGCCGATGCCGAGCGCGTTGAGGCCGTCGACCAGTTTTTGCAGCGAGACGCCTTTTTTCAGCACCGCCAGCTTGCGGTCGCCCTCGTCATTGATTTCCACATTGGTGCGCGGCACCACGGTGGTAGCGCCGCCGGACAGGGGCTCTGGCTGGCTGACCAGCGGGGATTCGGTTACCGATACGGTCAGATTGCCCTGGGCGATGGCCACTTCGCTGACCCGGACCCGGCTACCCATGACGATAATGCCGGAATTCTCATCGATCACCACCTTGGCGACCTGATCGGGCTCGATGCGCAATTGCTCGATATCGGTGAGCAGGGTGACGATATTCTTGCGGTAGCCGCGCGGCACGCTCAGCCTGACGGTGGTTGAATCCTGGGCCTTTGAGGCATTGACGCCGAGAAAGGTGTTGATGGCGACCGCGACACGCCGCGCGGTGGTCAGGTCGGGATTGCGCAGCGACAGGCGGATCGAGCGCATGGAAGCCAGCTCGAACTTGATCTCGCGCTCAATGAGGGCGCCATTGGCGATGCGGCCCACTGTGGGCACGCCGCGGGTGATGCTGGCGGCGGCGCCGGTGGCGGAAAAGCCGCCCACGGCGATCGAGCCCTGGGCCACGGAATAGACCTCGCCGTCCGCGCCCATCAGCGGGGTTACCAGCAAGGTGCCGCCCTGCAGGCTCTTGGCGTCGCCAAGGGCGCTGACCGTGACATCCATGCGGGTGCCCTGGGCGGCGAAGGGCGGAAGATTGCCGGTCACCATCACCGCGGCCACATTGGCGGTGCTGAGATTGGCATCACGGATATTGACCCCCATCCGTTCCAGCATGGCCTGCAGGCTCTGGCGGGTGAAGGGGGTGTTTCCGAGCGAGTCGCCGGTGCCGTTGAGGCCGACCACCAGGCCATAGCCGATGAGCTGGTTTTCGCGGATGCCTTCGAAATCGGCCAGATCCTTGATGCGCGAGGTGGCGGCGGCCGGCGGAGCGGCGATCAGCCCGGCGAGCAGTAGGAGGAATCCGGCCTTGATCAGTGGTCTGAACGGGGTGAGCCGAGGGATATGAAAACGCATGGAATGTCCTGACGGTTTGCGCATTACAGGTTCTGCAATTAGGCAATGCAAGGGGCACGCCAGTCCGGGTCGGATGGGAAAAAAATATTAACCTATTGAAGTTATTGTGGAAAAAACAAAAGGACCGAGAAGGTGGCCGGCCGGAGTTGGAAAAGACTGCCCCTGTGGGCAGATTTTGCCGGGTCTTAACCGACCATTAACCATAAAACGGCACTGTCAGCTGGATGATAGGCAAGCAATGGGTGCGGGCGAAGCGATGAGAATTTCCGGAACAGGCAACACAAACCGAGTTGTCCGCGGAAAGAAAAACCGTTCGGCCCGGTCCGGTCAGCACAGTTTCAAGATTGATGGCCCGGACGCCGCCGTGCCGCCGCGGCAAAGCAGCGAGGTCAGCGCCATTGGCGGCGTCGATGCGCTGCTGGCGCTGCAGGGTGACGGCCAGCCCTCGGCCAGCCGGCAGAAGGCGCTGAGCCGTGGCCGTCAGATGCTCGATCTGCTCGAGGATATGCGCATCGGCCTGCTGGGCGGCCAGATTCGCGAAGACCAATTGCGCAAACTCTCACACCTGACCGGGACCCGCGACGATCATTTCGAGGATCCGGGGCTGCGTGAGGTGCTGGACAGCATCGATCTGCGCGCCCAGGTGGAACTGGCCAAACTGAAGCGCTGATTTCTCGCTGCGGCGTCCGCCGCGCCCCTGGAACCGGCAGTTCATCATCATATTCGTGACATATGATACGCCTATAGGCCACGAAAGATCGCTGGCCCGGGATCGAAGCATGTGTTGCAGAGTAACGAGCGAACGATTATAAGACCGACAAAAAGAAGCGTGGGGCATAGGTTAATGAAGGCGATGAGTCATAAAGTGTCTGAAGAAAAAAACTATGATCCGCTCGATGAAAATGAGCCATTCATGAACGAAAGGCAGAAAGCCTATTTTCGTGACAAGTTGCTGAACTGGAAGAATGATATTCTGAAGGAAAGCAAGGATACACTGACAAATCTGCAGGAACGGCGCGCCAATCATCCCGACCTCGCCGACCGGGCGACTTCGGAAACCGCACGCTCGCTGGAACTGCGCACCCGCGACCGCCAGCGCAAGCTGATCGCCAAGATCGATTCGGCGCTGAAGCGGATTGAAGCCGGCACTTACGGCTATTGCGAGGAGACCGGCGAACCGATCAGCCTGAAGCGCCTGGACGCAAGGCCGGTGGCGACCTTGAGCATTGAGGCGCAGGAGCGTCACGAGCGCCGCGAGCGGGTTTATCGCAACGACTGACCGCTGCCGGAGCTTGCGGATTCGGGGTCGGTCGGCTCACAGGAATTTCCCAAATAAAACGGGCGGATGCGATTGGCATCCGCCCGTTTTCCTTTTCAGGCTGCGCCCTTTGCCTAGAAGGGCAGCAGGATATCGAGCACCTGCTGGCCGTAGCGCGGCTGCTGCATATCGCTGATCTGGCCGCGGCCGCCATATGAGATGCGGGCTTCGGCGATCTTGGTGCTGTCGATGGTGTTGTCGGCGCTGATGTCCTCGGGGCGCACCACGCCGGCGACGATGAGCTCGCGCACTTCGTAATTCACCCGCACTTCCTGCTTGCCCTCGATGACCAGATTGCCGTTGGGCAGAACCTGGTTGATCACCGCGGCCATGGTGACGGTCAGTTTTTCCGCGCGGTCGACCGTGCCTTCGCCTTCGGATTTGGTCTCGCTGTCGGTGTCGGTCAGCGGGCTGAGCGCGGCGCCGTTGGGCAGCAATTTCAGGGCCTGTTTGCCGAATCCGGCCAGGGCGGAAATGGTCGAGTTCTGGTTGTTGACCCGTGAGCGGGTGGTCTTGTTGTCGATTTCCGCCTTGTCGGTGATGCGGACATTGACGGTCAGGATGTCACCGACCTTGCGGGCGCGCTGGTCCTTGAAAAAGGCGCGGCTGCCCGAACGCCACAGTGAATTGGGCTGGTGAATCGAAGCGGTGGTGACCGGCATCGGCATCCGCACCGGCTTGTAACCGGGTTTGGTGGCCGGGTTCTCGATGGCGGAAAGGGCCGGCTGCTTGCCGACATTCTGCAGGCGCTTGAGCGATCCGCAGGCGGTCAGGGACACCAGAGCGGCCAGGACAAGGATGAGTTTCAGGATACGCATGGGTTATTTTCCCACTGTGAGGGTTGAAGCGGATTTGAACGGCCGGGCCGGTGCGATGGTCGAGCCATTGGGAGATACGGTTTTCGGGCCGATCGCCACCGCCTGGATGGTGCGTTTTGAGCGGTCATTGCGCACCGGAACCGACTCGCCCAATGCGGCGTCGGCCAGAGCGTGGCCCTGGGCGGTCAGAGTCAGACCGGCGGCGCGGAAAATGATGCTCACCCGGTCATTGCGATGGATGATGCGGGGCCTTTCCACATCGCGGGCTTTGAGCGGCAGACCGGCACGCAGATTGCGGCGGCTGGCCATGCCAATGAGATCGGCGGTGCGCAGGATGGCGCCGCCGCCGAGCTTGGCGCGCGCCACATTGCGCAGTTTCAGATCGCCGGGGCGGATGATATCGCCGCGGGCGAGGGCGCGGCTCAGCACCGGAAGCTCGACGGTTTCCACGGCCAGACCGGTCAGCACGATCTGACGGTTCGGGGATTCGTTGCCGGCATAGGTTTCCACAATCGCTGAAAACCTGCCGCTGGCATTGTCGAGCCGGACCTGTTTGACCTCGAAGCCGGATGAAATCGACACCGGCAGATGAATCGGGGCGGGCGGACGCGAAAAGCGCAGATCAAGATGGCCGTCGGCGGTGGTATTGGTTTTGGCCATGATCTTCCGGCGGATCGAGGCGGTGATGTCTTCCGGGGAGATGAAATGGGACAGCCGGGCCACATTGACCCGGGGGATCTTGCGCTTGTTGAGCCATGTCAGCCCGTTGCTGGTGGCGGCCTCGGCCACCCGGCTGGCGCGGATATAGCCCGTCTGGCCCGGGGCCGGGGCGCGGAACACCCGGATATCGGCTTTGTCGCCGGCATTGTCGAACAGATCGCCGAGGGTGACGAAGGCGGAGGCGACTTCGATATTGGGGCGCACGGCGAGCTCGGTGGAAATCCGCTCCGGCATGGCCTGGCCATAAGCGGGCGCGGGCGGCCCGCCCAGCATGATTGCCATCAGCAGCAGGGCCGGCAGGCTCCTCAGGAGGCGGTATGAAACGGTCATGGCGCTTTAACCTCAGCGTTTCAGGGCGGCGGTGGAGGACATCATCTCGTCGGAGACGGTGATCACCTTGGTGTTCATCTCATAGGCGCGCTGGGCCATGATCAGATCGGAGATTTCGGACACTGAATTGACATTGGATTGCTCCAGATAACCCTGGGCCAGAGTGCCGAAACCGGTGCTGCCGGCATTGCCGGTGGTGGCGCTGCCGCTCGAGGGGGTTTCGAGGAACAGATTATTGCCGATCCCTTCCAGACCGGCCGGATTGGAGAAGCGGGCCAGAGTGATCTGGCCGACATTTTGCGGGGTGGTGCTGGTGCCGACCAGCACCTCGATGCTGCCCTCGGAATTGATGGAAATCGAGCGGGCGTCGGCGGGGATGGTGATGCCCGGCTCCACGGGATAGCCGTCGAGGGTCACGAGTTCGCCGTCGGCATTGCGCTCGAACGAGCCGTCGCGGGTATAGGCGGTGCTGCCGTCGGGCATGCTGATCTGAAAATAGCCCTCGCCCTTCAGCGCGAGATCGAGGGTTTTTTCGGTGCGGGCCAGGGTGCCCTGGGTCATGATGCGATAGGTGGCGCCTGTCTTGACGCCGGCGCCCACCTGTACGCCGGAAGGCACCACCGAGCCGGTCTCGGAGGATGTGGAGCCGATGCGGCGCAGATTCTGATAGAGCAGATCCTGAAATTCGGCCCGCTGGCGCTTGAAGCCGGTGGTGCGCATATTGGCGATGTTATTGGAAATAACTTCGACATTGAGCTGCTGGGCCATCATCCCTGTGGCGGCTATGTTCAATGACTGCATGTCATGGCTCCCTTATTGGTTTTAGCTCGGCGCCTGGCCAAGCTTGTTAATGGTGTTGCTCATCAGCTCGTCCTGGCGCTGGATGATCGAGGCGGTGCGGGTATAGGCCCGCTGCACCTCGATCATGTGGGTCATTTCCACCACCGGCTGCACGTTCGAGCCTTCAACCATGCCCTGGACAAAGCGCGGGCGCTCGGCCGGCTTGGGCTGGTCGGAACTGGAATAGAGGCTGTCGCCTTCCTTTTGCAGCGACTGCTCGTTTTCGAACTCGACCAGGCGCAGGCGGCCCTTGACCCCGGCGCTGGTGCTGACGGTGCCGTCATCGGCAATGGTGATGTCGGTTTCATCCTGGCCGATGAGGATCGGACCGCCATCGGTGAGCACCGGATGCCCGGCGCTGGTGATCAGGGTGCCGTCATTGCGCAGGCTCAGATTGCCATTACGGGTGAAGCGTTCGCCGGCGTCGGTCTGCACCACCATCCAGCCCTTGCCGCCGACCGCCACATCGAGCGGATTATCAGTGCGCTGCATGCGCCCGGCGACAAAGTCGCGCAGAATGGCGCCGTCCTGCACATAGGACAGTTTGGTGTCGGCGGTGCCGGGCAGATTGTCGGCGCTGGCGGGCATCAGATATTCCTCGAACAGCAGACGGCCGCTCTTGAAGCCGGCGGTATTCACATTGGCCAGATTATTGGCGATCACCGTCATCTGGTTGCGGAGCGCCATTTGCTGGGAAAGGCCGATCAGTACTGCGTTGTCCATATTGTCCTGCCATGTGCCGTGCCGGGGCGTATTCATGAATCATCAACCCTAATGAAGCAGGAAGCGTGCCAGACATAAATATTCGCAAAAACAATTGGTTATAAAATTACTGCCGGACTGGAAGCCGGGTAGGGGGAAAAAATTACCCGGAAAAAATTGCCGGGATCGGGGCTGTTGATAAGGTTTCGTTAACCATGTCGCCCCTAGGGTAAGAAGGCGGAAAGGGGCGCAAATCCGCTTCGCTTTCGCCGGAAAATCTGCAAATGAAGCGTGACGATCATGGCTGAAGACGAGATTGACGAAACCGGGGACGGAGAAGCTTCCGAATCCGAGGGCGAGGGCAAGAAGAGCCGGTTGCCGAGCAAGAAGGTGATGATTATCGCCGCCGCCGCGCTGCTTGTGCTGGCCGGAGGCGGCGCGGGGATGTTTCTCCTCGATCCGTTCGGCCTGTTCGGCGGCGACAAAGCCGGGGCCGAGCAAACGGCGCCGAAAAAGCAGGCCAATAAATACGGCTATTACGACCTGCCGGAAATGGTGGTGAACCTCACCTCCGAGAAGGGCCGCAAGCATTTTCTGAAGGTGAATGTCACCCTGCAGGTGCAGGACAGGCTGACCGTGGCCATGCTCAAGCCTTATGAGCCGGCGCTGCAGGATGCGTTTCAGGGCTATCTGCGCGAGCTGCGGATGGAGGATCTGGAAGGCTCGGCCGGTCTCTATCGGCTGAAGACCGAATTGCTGAAACGGGTCAACACGACGGTCTATCCGCAAAAGGCCGAAGCGGTGCTGTTCAAGCAGATCATTGTTCAATAGGGAAATGAATCGCCATGATGATGGGTGATGACGAAGTTGATCAAGACGCCATGGCCGCAGCCTGGGGGGCAGAGCTTGGTGATGACGACGAGGATGACGCCGCCGGCAGCGGCGGCGAAAAGGACCCCAATGACGCCATGGCGGACGAATGGGGCGCCATGCTCGAGGATGAGGATGGCGACCAGAACGACCTGGCGGCGGAATGGGCGGCCATGGATGGCCATGACGATGACGATGGCAGCAATCAGGGCAATACCGAACGGATTCTGAACCAGGACGAGATCGACAGCCTGCTCGGCTTCAATATCGAGGATGCGGATGCCAGTAACCGCAATGGCATCAGGGCGATCATCAACTCCACCCTGGTGTCTTATGAACGCCTGCCGATGCTGGAGATCGTGTTCGACCGTCTGGTGCGGCTGATGACCACTTCGCTGCGCAATTTCACCTCGGACAATGTTGAGGTCAGCCTCGACAATATCAGCTCGATTCGCTTTGGAGACTATCTCAATTCGATCCCGCTGCCGGCAATGCTGTCGGTGTTCAAGGTGATGGAATGGGACAATTACGGCCTGATCACCATTGAATCGAACCTGATCTATTCGATCGTCGATGTGCTGCTGGGCGGGCGCCAGGGCACCAAGGTCGCCCGCATTGAGGGGCGGCCCTATACCACCATCGAATCCTCGCTGATCGAGCGGCTGATCGAGGTGGTGCTGGAGGATATGGAAGTGGCGTTCGAGCCGCTGACCAATGTGACGCTGAATCTGGACCGGTTGGAGACAAATCCGCGCTTCGCGGCGATTGCCCGCTCGGCCAATGCGGCGATTCTGGTCAAGATGCGGGTCGATATGGAAGACCGGGGCGGCAATGTGGAGTTCATGATTCCCTATGCCACTTTCGAGCCCATTCGCGATCTGCTGCTGCAGGGTTTCATGGGCGAGAAATTCGGCCATGATTCAATCTGGGAAGGGCATCTGGCCACCGAAATCTGGTCGACCCGGATCGAGCTGGAGGCGGTGCTCGAGGAGCGGATGATGAAGCTGGGCGAGGTGATGAATATGGAGGTGGGCCAGACGGTGATGCTGAATTGCGGCCCGGATTCCCTGGTGAGTCTGCGCTGTAACGGCGTGCCTCTGACCACCGGCCTGATGGGCCAGAAGGAAGAGAATATCGCGATCAAGGTCGATCATGAATTCGTGACCACGCGGTTGCAGATGATGAAGAATATGGGCATGGATGCGATGTCCGGATTGGAGAGAGTCGAATGATTGCCATGACCGGTTTTATGCTTGAGGCGCTGGTGGCGGTGCTGCTGGTGGTGACGATTTTTTACTGCATCGTGCTGGAGCGGCGCATTCGGGCGTTCAAGGCCGATCAGGTCAGTCTGGCGGAACTGGTGACCCAGTTGTCGAACGCCACCGAACATGCCCAGGTGGCGGTGGCGGGGCTGAAATCGACCGCTGAGGAGGCCGATGACGAACTGGACGGCAAGCTGAAGAAAGCCCGCTCACTGTCCGAGGAACTGGCCTTCATGGTCGAAACCGGCAACAACCTCGCCGGCAAGCTGGCCGATCCGGCGCAAAGGAGCGCGGCCGGTGGCCGCGAGGCACCGGGCGGCAATGTGGCCTATCTGAAAACCGCGGCCCGGACCCGCGCCGGAACCGAAAAGACCGAGCCGGCCTTTACCCGCCCGGCGCCCAAAACGTCTGAGCCCAGCCCTGAGGATAGCAGCAGGGTACCGCTTGAAGAAGCGCTGCGGGGGCTTGGCGCGCCCGAGCCGGCCGCCTTGCGGGCCGACCAGAGGATGGTGCCGCCGCGCCGCAAGCCGGCCGCGCCCAGCGCCGCGATGCAGGGCGCTGGCGAGGCGCGCCAGGCCCTGGCCCAGGCGCTCAGATTTGCGCGATAGGGTGCGGTCATGAGGAAGCTCCCGTTTCGTTTGCAATTCCGGCTCATCCCGGCAGTGTTGGCGATGGTGGTGTGCCTGCTGGCGTTCAAGACCTTCGTGTTCGTGACCGATGTGCTGGCGCCGGCGCTGGGGGTTCAGCCGGCCTGGGCGCAGGACGCCAAGGACGCGCCGGGGCGGCTGCGTGAAAAACGGAATAATCAGCACCAGCCTGGGGGCGGGAATGCCGCCGTTGCGGCCGGCAAGGCCGGCGCCGCCGAGGACGACCCGGTGTTTACCGGCGACGACTATACCGCCCGCCAGGCGGCCAATATGCCGAGCCAGGCGGAAATTGCCCTGCTGCGGCGCCTGTCGGAGCGGCGCAAAACCCTGGATAAGCGCAGCGAAGAGCTGAAATTGCGGGAGAATCTGCTGAAAGCGGCCGAGACCAAGATCGAGAAACGCATCCGGGACCTGAAAGCGCTGGAAGCGAAATTCGAAAGCAAATATGGCAAGCAGATGAAGGAGAACCAGGAGAATTTCCAGAAGCTCGTCAGCCTGTATGAGAAAATGAAGCCCAAAAGCGCCGCCAAGATCTTCAACAAGATGAATGTGCAGGTGCTGGCCGGGATGGCCGGGCAGATGAAGCCGCAGAAGATGGCGGCGGTGATGGGCAAGATGGAGGTCGATGCGGCCAAGCGCCTGACCCTGGAACTGGCCCGGCGTGAGGCCATGAAGCGGCCGGCACCGCTGGCGCCGGGCGAGCTGCCGAAAATTGAGAATTAGGGTCCTGACCCCAGCAATTCCGCATGGGCGCCCACTGTGTGCCTATGCACAATGTTTACAGTGAGTATATTTGCCATTGCCGCCCCTGAGGGCGCGATGGCCCCGCAGCAGCGCAAAACCGGCGAAAACCCGCGCCGCGATGGGCGGTGCGCGGGGGCTATTTCATGGGTACACTTAACAGCGCTTTAACCCCGCTACGCTAGGCTGCGGGCCTGAACAGCTGTGTTCCGGGCGTCCCCGTCCGGCGCAGCCGCGATGGGAAGGCGCGAGAGTATGGAGCGAGTAAAGCGCGGGGCGGCGCAATTTCTGCAGCGATTGCAGCGCGTTGGCGGCCGGGCCAAGCTGGTCGCCACCGGCCTTGCCGTGCTTGTCCTGATCGGTGCCGGGCCGGCGCGGGCGGATAATCCCACCACATTCAAATCAGAAAGCCGGGACGGCTATGGCCGCATGATCTTCGAGTTCGGCCAAATGCCGAAATACCGGGCGGAGATCAGCAATGGGGTGCTGGTGGTGTCGTTCGATCAGAAGGTGGAGCTGAAGCTCGACCTGGTCTCCAGCAATCTGGCGGATTATGTGCTGCTGGGACGGGTCGATCCCAATGGCCGCGCGGCGCGCTTTGCCCTGGCCAGTCAGATCAAGGTCCATAGCATGATCGCCGGCCGCAAGCTGTTTGTCGATCTGCTGCCGGCCAGTTGGAAAGGCCTGCCGCCTTCGCTGCCGCAGGACGTGGTGGCGGAGCTGGCGCGCAAGGCCCAGGAAATGGAAAAAGCCAAGAAACTGGCGCTCGACCTGAAAAAAGCCCAGGCCAAGAAGACCCGGGTGCATTTGCGGATCGCCCGCCTGCCGACCTTCAGCCGGCTGGTGTTTGACTGGAATGTGCCGGTGGCCACCGCCATGATGCGCAAGCGCAATGTGGTGAACGTGGAATTCGACCGCAAGGCCAAGCTAGATCTGAGCCGGCTGAAAGCCAACCCGCCGCGTTTCGTGCAGGACGCCAAGCTGGAAATGCTGGAAAACGGCATGCGGGTGCAGCTGACCATTGACGGGCTGGCCGATGTGCGCGGTTTTCGCGAAGGGGTGAACTATATTCTCGACATTACCGGAGAGGCGGAGCGCGAGCGTCCGCGTCCGGTGCAGCAGGTGCTGGACAAGCAGCGTGTGGCGCCGCTGCCGGGGACGCCGACCGGCAGTGAAGTGACCTATGCGCTGGGCGAGCCTTCGGAAAAGCCGTCCGCAAAGACACCGGCGGCCAACAAGACCGGGGACAGCTCGCCGGCGGCGGAGCGCAAGGTTTCGGGCGCGAACGCCAAAGCGCCGGAGTCCGGCAAGACAGCGCTTAAGCCCGCCGCAAAGGCCGAAGCCGCCAATGATGCGCCGGCGGTTGCGGGTGGGGCGGCCAAGCCGGCTGCCGAACCCAAGTCTGAAGCCGCGCCGAAACCGGCGGTGGCTGAAAAACCGGCCGAAAAGCCCGCTGAGAAGACCGCCTCCAAGCCGGCCGCGAAGCCCGCCCCGCAAGACAAGCCGCAAATGGCGGCGTCTGCCGGCACGGCGTCCATGCCACGGTCGCAAAACATCATCAAGGTCTCGCTGCACCGGGTGGGCTCCGGCGTGAAGCTGGTGTTTCCATTCGAGCAGACGGTGGCGGCGGCGGTGTTCGAGCAGGCCGGCGTGGTGTGGGCGCTGTTCGAGAGCGACCA
>PKTQ01000167.1 GCA_002869085.1 Hyphomicrobiales bacterium
GAGCTGAATTTCGTCGGGGAAGCCAAACTGGCGGACAAGCTGACCCTGGTCTACAAGCCGTTCGTCTTCGTCGATGGCGGTTTCACCAAGATCCTCAAGCCGGACAGCACCGAAACGGGACGCACCATCGGCAAGGCGTCCGCCGGGCTTGGGCTGGCTGTCGAAACCACCCATCTGCATGGCTCGGTGCAGGTTGCCTATCCGCTCACCGGCCGCTCGAGCCTCAACAATAAGCGCCGGCCGCGACTTCTGTTCAGCCTCGGCCTGAAGGGATAGCTCATGAGCCATCGCCGCCATATCGCCGTAACCGCTGCCGCTGCCATGGTCCTGATCCTGTCCACTGCGCACGCGCCGGCCGCGCAGACCTGCCGGCTGGGGCTCAACCAGTCGCTGATCTGCCACACCAGAACCCATATCAATCATTTCCGGGGCAGTTGGCTGAAAGTGCCGGGTCTCACCGCCCCCAAGGCCTGGCCGCTCGGAAATCCGGCCATCCAGTCCTGCCGCCATTGCCTGCGGCCGAACCGGCTCAACGCCCAGCGCCTGCAGGCCCTGCGCAGCCGGCGCTGATCCCTTCGCGATTATTGCGACATGGCGCCGCCGGTGCCGCCGGCCGGGTCGGTGTGCTGCTGGCGTTTTTCAAGCGGCGTCTGCTTGCGGGTGCTGCGGATCATGGTGGAGCCGCCATCCATGCCGGCCGGAGGCTGGGTCACCGGATCGGGGGTGCGGGGGCCTTGGCCGGGCTTGATAATCACCCGTCCGAAAGGATTGGCCTTCTTTTCCATCTTTTTACGGAAATCGCCGGGCTCCGGCACCACGTCCAGGCTCTGTCCGACACCCGGCTGGGTGTTTGGCATCGGCCGGAACCTGCCGCTGCCGGCGCCTCCGGTCTTTGGCCGGCCGGTTGCGTCCAGATTCAGAACGCCATCAACCGCGCCCCTGCCGACCTTGCGGCCGCTGCCGGAGCCGCGATTGGCCTCGGGCGCTTCTTCCTCGCCGCTGGCCTCGCCGCCGCCGCCGCCGTCACCGGAGCCGCTGCGGATGGTCTGGCCTCCGGGGCTGGCGCCGCGAATGGCGCCCATCGAGCCCGCATCGAGCCCCATGCCTTGCGAACCCGATCCGCCGCCCTGTCCGCCGCTGCCGCCTGATCCGCCGGCGCTGCCGCCATGGGGGGTGGGCTCATGGCCCGTATTGCCGCCGCCGGACCCGCCGGGAACGGCGCAGACCTCACAGCCTGAATTGCCGCCGCCGGGTTTGCTGTCCTCGCCCGCGCCGCCGGGGCCGGCCGCGCCGCCGAGCGCGGTGCCGGGAGCGATGCGGCTGTCACCGGGCCGCTGGGGCAGGTTGGCCACCGCCGGGTCGCGCTTCTCGCCGAAGCCGGCCGGGCCGCCCATATCCTCGCGCGGCATTCTGTTTTTATCGCCAAGACCGCCGGGCTGCCCGGGCGCGGGCCTGAAGCCGCCGCGCGCCGGCAATCTGGTGTTCACCGCATCGCCGCCAGGCTTCATGGCGCCCCCCGTGGCGGCCGGAACCCTGACCTTTGCGCGGACCTTCGTCTTCACCGGGGCCTTGACCCTGGGCCTGCGGATGGCTTTGCGCCTGATGCTGGTGGATTTACGGATGCGCGAGCGGCTGGCGGCGCCGGGCCGGCGGATCGATGAGCGGGCGCGGATGGTACGGCGCGCCGCCGGCCGCCTGATCAGTGCGCGCCTGGCTGTGCTTGATGCGGATTTGGAGGCGGTTTGGATGATCAGCCCTTCCTCGCCGGGGCTTGTGAGTTGACGGGCCGCGCCGGGTATGCCCGCATGGGCCGGAGAGGTGAGCAAAAGGAGCAATAGCGAAATATGAAATCCTGATCTCAACATCTTATCTCTCCATTCCGGCAAAGGCCCCGCTGTGGTAAATCAGGGCGGGGGGCTTTGCCGTTACCGCGCCGCGGCGCCGCCGGTGCCGCCGGCCGGATCGGTGTGCTGCATGCGTTTTTCAAGCAGGGTTGGCTTGTTGCGGGTGCTGCGGATCATGGTCGAGCCGCCGTCCATGCCGGCCGGAGGCTGGGTGACCGGATCGGGGCTGCGGGGGCCCTGGCCGGGCCTGATGATC